>PLUI01000075.1:665-20830 GCA_003164855.1 Acidobacteriaceae bacterium | reverse complement strand
CTGGCGAGCTACAGTTCCAAGGGCCCCACCACCTACGATCTCGTGGTTAAACCCGACATCGTTGCTCCCGGTAACGACATCGTGTCGTTGGCTGCTCCCGGCGCTACTCTGGAAGCAGATTACCCAGCAGAATTCGTAACCGGCAACGACGGCAACAATGACTACTTCACGCTTAGCGGCACCAGCATGGCAACGCCGCTCGTAGCCGGATCGGTTGCATTGCTTCTGCAGAAGAACAGCGCGCTGACTCCGGATCAGGTGAAAGCGCGCCTGATGAAAACTACATACAAACCATTCTCAATCGGGTCCTCCTCTGCCTATGTTCCGCACCTCCAGCAGACCTTCACCTCCACTTACGACCTGCTTTCGGTCGGTTCGGGTCTGGTCGATATGCAGAACGCGGTTGCTGATACTACGCTTGCTCCGGCCACGGTGGGTGCCGCGTTGTCTCCGTCGTTATCCTACAATTCGTCCAATGGCGTAGTTTCCCTGATCGAAGGAAACGGCAGCATCGCGTCGAATTCGGTGGTTTGGGGAACTTCAGTAGTTTGGGGTACGTCAGTGGTTTGGGGCACAAACGTAACCGGGAGTTCGGTGGTTTGGGGAACCTCCTTGCCCTGGAATAACAACTTACTAAGTGCCTTTAGCGTGGTTTGGGGTTCAAGCACTGGCACGGGCCTGCAAGCCACAAGTGTGGTTTGGGGCGCGGCAGTGTCCACTACAGATGGTGCGTTCTCCGATGCTGGAGACGATGAGCAGTAGCCGTGAGTAAACAAAACCAAAGAGAGGAGAAGATCATGAATCGCAATACACGGCTAACTCAAACATTCATCGGAGTAATGGTCCTGGCGGCGACTGCAAGCAGCGTATACGCCGGACTCGGAAGTCACACACTTCACTCCTTCTATGCCCTGGCAGTACTGGCGCTGGCGGCGGCGACGTCGCGGATGAAAGTTAAACTGCCGGGCATCGAAGGCAATATGTCGGTCAACCTTCCGTTCCTTTTGATGGCGGTGATCAATCTGAGCGCGGTGGAAGCAATCTTGATTGCTGGTTTATCCACCGTCGTGCAGTGCTGGCCGCAACCGGAAAAGAAGTTCAGGCCGGAACAAATGTTGTTCAACGTCAGCATGATGACATTCGCCGCCAGTATGGCGAACTTAATCTGGAACGCCAACTGGCTGGGCAAAGCGAGCTGGTCTTCCTTGCCGCTCACTCTGTCCGCGGCAACCGCTGCCTTCTTCCTGGGGCAAACGGTTCCCGTGGCAGCCATCATCAAGCTGAGCCAGAACACCTCCATGCGGCGCGCCTGGATGAGCATCGTACAACTGTCTTTCCCCTACTACGTGGTCAGTGCGGGAGTAACATCAATGCTCACCCTGGTAGGCCATCGCTTCGGCTGGCAAGCAGCTGTTGTGGTGTTCCCAGTCATGTACGGGATTCACCACTCTTATCGCTTATACTTTGGACGGGTAAGCGAAGCGCTGAGCACGCCGCCGCTCGCAAGAGCCGCAAGCGCCGGAGTATAAAGCAAGTCAGTAGCTCAGGATGGCGTTCCGGCGATTCAACCGGAACGCCATTTTTATTTCTTGGACGACTATCTTGTCGGCAACGATCATTGCGCAGTCAGCAATGAATCATCCCGCCGCCATAGCTCTAATCCTTCAGAACCCAGCGCGAGCATTCCCAGCGACGGCGTTCTCTGCGGCGCCGATTCAACCTTAGCGGCGGCTCGGTCGACCATCTGGCCAGCCTGAATGGTCTGTCCCGCGACGGTTTCATAGGCGTAGCCGGTGAGAGTAGCCTTCGGCAACCTGGTGGTGAAATTTACTGTAAGCCGAATCCAGCCGTAGTGCGTTTCNNGCAGACCGGGCCATGTTAAGGTGTTTGCCTTTGGTAAAGGCCTGTGCTGGTCCGATGCTGGCTCCCAGCGAAAGTGGAGCAGCATAGCCGCCGACAGACGCTATTACGCCGCCAGCCCCTTGCGGCTGCACGAGCAAGGTCCCACGGAACGTGTGATAGGCAAAAGTGGAAAGCAGGAAACGGAAATCTGGAATTCCATCATGATTCAGATCGATAGAGACATACTTATTGATCGGGATATTCCCGTTAGCATGGGTGACGATGATTTCCGCATCGGCGGGTTGTGTCAGCGCCATTATACTTACGCCCGCCGCTCCCGCGGCCAGTGCATAGGCGTTCACATGGGCTAGAAGTGATTCCGAGAGTTGCTGCTTGCTGCGGGGGCCCTTGGAAGAATGGTTCATAGAGTCTCCTTGGGTTGGCTGGGAGCCAATCGAATATAACTTTTACTCTGGAATAAACGGCTTGTCGGTGCGGCAAAGTTTGCCACGAGATACTGCGCCGAGAGTAGCAAGCTTTCGCGTCGCCACAACTCTAATCCCTGAGAACCTAATGCGAGCATTCCAAGCGAAGGCTTTGCAAATGGCACCGATTCGACAGGAGCGCTGGCTTGCTCGATCATCTGGCCGGCTTGGATGGATTGACCGGCGATCGTTTCATAAGCGTAGCCCGTCACCGTAGCCGTCATCGGGATGTGCGCGTCGCTGACTGTAACCCGGACCCATCCATAGTGCGTGGCCCCGCCGATGAGAAACTCCACTCCCAGGAAGCGATTCTGCACATTGTCCCATGGCCCGAAGAAATTTCGGGAATAGACACTGTTGTAATCGAACCCGGCAGTTCGGGCCATCCGGATCGGCTTGCCTGCGGTAAAAGCCTGACCCGATCCGATGCTGGCGCCCTGCGACAGCACGGCGGCATAGCCACCGGCGGTCGCCATTAAGCCGCCAGCGCCCTGTGGCCGAACTCGCAAGGTCCCCCCGAAAAAGTGATAGCCGGAAAAAGAAATCGTGAACCTGAAGTCCGGAATCCCATCATGATTCAGGTCGATGGACACATATTTGTTGATTGGAACATTTCCGTGAGCGTGGGTCACGACGATGTCCGCTTCAGCAGATTGCCCCAGCGCTATGACGGCTACACCCGCCGCACCCGCGGCCAGCGCGTACGCATTCACATGCTTGGTAAAAGATTCAGAGAGTGGCTGCCTGGTGCGAGGGCCAGTGGAAGAATTTCGCATACGACCTCCGTGCGGTGGCTTGCGAATCTTAGGGCGCAATTCTCTTCCTGCCAAGAATGCCTGTCAATATGAAAGAATTTGCAACCAAGCACCGACTGGCTCCGCCCGCTTGGAATCGGCGCTCACCCGGTATACAGTGATGTCCTTGGACTTCTAAACTTCCCTTCGCGTACCGGATTCGAGATGAGAACCGCCTTCTTCGCCTTGCTCCTGATGCTCCTGGCCCCGCCAAGCGCCAGCTCACAGACTTCTGACGACTCACAAAGCAAAGGCTCAGTCCAGGGAACCGTCATCGATTCCAAGACTGGACAGCCGTTGAGAGGCGCCGAAGTTTCGCTGCGAGTTCTGGGAACGGGCAATCGTGGCGAGCCAAACTCGTCGATCTCAGACGCCGAAGGCCACTTCGCATTCGACAATTTAGGCGCGGGTCGTTATCGGCTCACGGCGTCTCGAAATGGTTACGTGAATCGCGATCCCCGCTTTGGCAGCGGGCTGCGGGCGGGAATGGTTTCGTTGTCCTCCGGACAACATGCCGATGGCATCTTACTTCGTCTGACTCCGTCCGCTGTCATCGCAGGCCGCGTCACCACCGAAGGCGATGAACCTGTCCCCAACGTGTTTGTCCAGGCGATGAAGTTTACCTACCAGGGCGATAAGCGCCAGTTATCCGACATAGGCACTTCCACCACCAACGACCGCGGCGAATATCGCATCTGGGGATTGGCCCCGGGAAAGTATTATGTTCGCGCCACTCATCCACGCGGCCCGGCCATGCGCCCTGGCGGACAGGTTTATGTTCCCATCTTTTATCCCGGAGTAAGCGACTTGTCCCGCACCCAGCCACTAGAACTTCATCCAGGCGACGAGATTACCGGAATCGATCTGAGCTTTATCACACTGCACTCGGTTCGGGTGAGCGGCCGGGTTGTCAACACCAGTTCCCTGCCCGCCAAGGACGCACAAGTTACTCTCGTCGGTGGTTCCGGGACCATGACCTTCGCAGCCGGACAAGCATCTACGGATGCGAAAGGCGCGTTTGAAATCCGCGGCGTTGCGCCGGGTTCTTACACGCTGATCGCCGAACAATTCGGCAATGCCGATCCGGAAAAGGTGACACGAGGACGCACTCCGCTCGAAGTCGGCGAGGGCAATCTTAACGATGTGGAAGTGATAATTGGTCCGGGAGCGAGCGTGAGCGGCCATGTCCGGGTCGAAGGCAAGACCAATCCTGACTTCGCAAAGCTCACTGTGGCGCTCGATGCGCAAGATGATTTGTCATCCATGGGATTCGCACCAGATGTTAGCAATGTTCCTCTGCGATCCGATGGTACGTTCACCTTTCACGACGTGCCCGAAGGAACTTATCACATCAAAGTTCTTCCCTTGCCCGACGGATACTATCTGAAGCCGAGCGGCGAAGGCGACGCAGTGGAAGCTGGCGTGAAAGTCGGCCGCAACCACGCCGCTGCGGTGGAATTAACTCTCAGCGCGGGCGCCGGACACATCACCGGGACAGTGGCGAAGGACCAGCAACCTTTCGCTGGAGCGACAGTTGTACTGGTTCCAGATGGGACGCGGCGAGGTCAGCCGCGCTTTTACCGGCAGGCGCTGACTGACTCCAGCGGTCGATTCAATATTTCCAGCGTTACCCCTGGAGACTACAAGCTCCTCGCGTGGGAAGAGATTGAACGCGGCATGTACCTCGATTCTGATTTCCTGCAATCCTATGAGGACTCCGGAAAGCCAGTGCACGTGGAAGAAGGCGCAAACCTCAATCTGCAACTCGATTTGATTCCAGCGAGTGACTAACTACCTTAGACAAAAAACCGGAAAATAAAATCAAAGACCGGAGTTTGTGGACTCCGGTCAATGCATCAGAAGCGCCTGCATTTTTTCTAAGCCGCTTGCTCCTCTTGGTCATCCTGCTTGCGCCATGCCACCAGTGCCGGCGCGCCCACGGCCAACATGCCGAGGCCCGCGGCTTCGGAAGCTTTGGGAGCAACCACGCCCTCTGGATCAACCGCGCCTGCATCGCTTTCGCGATGGGTCTTGCCTGCGTTGATGGCTTTATTTGGAATGGTCTCGTAAGCGTAGCCGGTGATGGTCGCATGCGCACCGGAAACCACAACCCGCACCCAACCATAGTGGAACTGACCGCCGCTGTCGACAAACTTCACTCCAAGATATGGGTTGGGTGGATGCGGCCCTCGCCAACTCCCTTTTGAGTACGGTCCGCCGAATTCGTTCTCATAGATGAACATCGCCGCGGTCCCGGTTCCTACCGGACTGAGTGGACCAATTTTCTGGTCATCGGGCAGATCCGCAGCGCACTTGGGCCCAAACGGACCACAATCCAGCCCCGTTGTACCCTGAACGACTTCGTTGGCGGCCTGCGCCGGCACCACCTTCATTTGAGATCCATTAAAGGTGCAAATGGTGCAGCTCTTTCCGTGCCGCTTTTCGCCCGCCACGAAAGTGGTAGCGGAGATCCCAAAGTCCGGAATTCCATCGCCGTTGATGTCAAATTGAACCACGCCGCCGTTGATGGGCACCACGATGTTGGCGGGAGTGGCTATCACTCTTGCCCCGGCGGAAGGCGACAAAGCCATAACGCCCACGCCCGCTGCGCTTGCAGCGATCGCATAGCTGAAGAGATTCTTATCCAACTTTCCGGTGAGCCGCGCTGGCTTCCGGTTCTGACTTTGATTTGTGTTTCGTGATGCGTGATGAGTCATTTTGCTGCTCCTAGTCGGAGGAATGTAATTATGGGTCGCTACACGGTTGAGTGAATGCGGTTACGCTACTTTTTGTTCGGCTTCGTCCTGCTTGCGCCACGCTACCAATCCCGGTGCACCTAGCGCCAAAATGCCCAAGCTCGCGGGTTGACCATCATTGCTCTTGTCATTGGGATTCAGCATCGCCGGATCGATCAAGCTTGCATCGCCAACGGGTCCGCGAATTACACCGGTGGTTATCGGTTTGTTCGGTTCAGTCTCGTAGGCGTAGCCTGTGATGGTGGCATTGAAATGCGTGCCCTCGCTCTGCTTCACCTCAATCCTCACCCAGCCAAAGTGGAGGTTGCCGCTGGCGTCAGCGAACTTTACTGCCAGAAAAGGTGACGGAGGATGCGAACCAATCCAGTTGCCGTACGCCAGAGAACTGCCTCCGCACCCGGTGGCTACGATTCCGGCCATCAAGATCTCTCCCGAATCAAACTTGCGCCCTGAGTTGATTACCGCCCCGGCGGGCAGAGCGGCAGCAAACGGTCTTATGCCGATGCTTCCGTGAGCGCCAACTTCGTTGACCGCCTGGGCCGGTATGCAATTCAGGTGTCCGCCAAAAACTCCCCCTAGAGGAGGACGACCGTTATGGCGAACTCCGCCGCCAAACGTGTCCACAAAGGTAGTGGCAGAGAGGCCGAAGTCCGGAATGCCATCGTGGTTGATATCGAACTGAACCACGCCACCATTGATGGGCACCACGATGTTGGCGGGAGTNNCTGCGGCAGTCGCCGCCAGCGCGTAGGTGACTAGATTCTTATCTAATTTCGCGGCCAGCCGTGATGGCTCCCGGTTCTGCTCGCAATCGTTGCTGTTGGCGGAGTTCAGCTGGCTTGATTCTTCGTACGTCATGTTGGCACTCCTTGCCGAGGAATGTAAGACGAGGGCCCGAGACGACGACTAGCGCTGGTCGCAAAGCTTGACGCCGTTTCAGGCGCTTGTCAAGTGTGAAAGATTTTTCACCGGCTGTGGATTTGTCCGCGATTCAACTTCAGAGGGAGGCCGAATGGAGGTCCGATTTCCTGCCCGAGGTCTCGGTTAGAAATTGAAAATCTCCGACTGCCAGGTTCGCGCCGACGGAGTTTGATTTCCATTCAGGTATTCGTTGACTCCCCAGAATGTCAGGTTGTCAGCGGGATCGAGACCGACTGATACGTAGTTGCCCCAGTCGGGAACGTACGTTGTCGTTCCGGTGCTGACACCTGTGCCCGTGAATACCAGGTTTGGTGATTGGGGATTCCACGTGGAAGTAGAACTGTCGTAAATAAGCTGGGCCGAATAAATGGTTGGTGGCATTGGGTTGGCCACGCCTGAATCGTCTTCGCTAAAGTTCAGGCCAATGTTATCCAGGGAGTTGATGGCAGCGGTTGCCGTCCAGGCGCTCCAAGTAGCGTCCGGAGCCGCAAAGTCACCCGAGCTGGTAAGAACAGGAAATGATCCGGGACTCGCACTAAATATGGAAAACTGCACCGTCTGCTGAGGAGACGACTGCGAACCATTTCCATTCCAAATCGTATTCGTGGCGGCAAGGATTTCCGTATTCAAGCTGCTCGCGTAGTTATAGGCCAAGCGGCCACTCACGCGGTCTGACAGTCCATCGAGCACCTGCGTGGATGTGGCTGGGCTGGGTTGCTGCACACAGAATGTATCGCTGGGATGGAACGCGTTATAGCAACCGGGCATGAATGTTGCGGGCAACAGGGTAGGCGCCGCGCCGGTTGAAATCTGCGACCAAGTCCACAGAAGCAGTTGAGCGGAACCCGCACAGGCATAACTTTGATAACAGGGTGAGCCTTGCGTCCACGTCGTGCCGGCTGCGGTGGGATTCACCTGCCCGAAGAAATATTCCCCTTGCGATCCAGGAGCAACCACCGTGCCGTCCATATCGGCGGGCAGAATACTGTGGACGAGAGAATCAAAACCACTGGTTCGAACTGGCAGATATACGGCGCATTGGGCATTTGCCACCGGCTTTCCGGCTACGATATCGGTCTTATCCAGCAGACATACCGCGTAGCCAAGGATATGCTCGTAGTCGGGCGAACTCTTGGTGTTGTCGATGTAATCGATCGCGATATAGAAGTTGCTACCGAAAGTGCCGAAGCGGGGATAGTCGAAGTACGCGTTGGTGCCGTTGTCGGTGGCGACGAGGCTGGAAAGAGAAAATCCGTAGGAGTTCCAATAGCTATTGCCGCTGGTCCCTTCCAAATTGTCCTGGGTGCTGGCCGCGATGCAGATGGATGGCGTGTTCTTGGAGGACGAATTGGATATGGCTGAAAGGATGAACACCCCATCGGGGTGGTCGTAGGCGGCGTTCACATCTATAGACAGGTTTCCGCAGGGAGCAGTAAGAGGCGCTCCGGAGTAGGCAGCCCAAGGTCTGCTAGGGGATTGGGGGGTGGGTGCGGTTGACCCTTTCTTCACGAAAATAGGATTACCCGTGGTCTTGCTATAGGCCTGAATCCCGCTATTCACAAATTCCAGAACTTGCTGCTGACCCACGGCCCCGTTTGCATTGGGCGTGTTATATGCGGGAGTACCCGAAAATTCGGAGTAGCCAATTCCGGGAAATTCAGACCCCGCTGTGCCCGAGCCCGCTCCCACTGTATAGAAGCCAACGTTGGCGGAGCCTTTGGGCGCAGAACATCCGTTGGCGGCCTTGCTCTGGCAGGCGATCTGCGGAACGGAGTAAAGGCCGCAGAAGCCGTATTGGTTCGGCGTTCCGCCACCGGGGCACGCGACAGCCGCAAACGCCACGTGCGGCAGAACGGACAGAAGTATTAAACTGAAGTAACGCTGCACTTATTCCCCCGCGATTATTTCTCACGCCCACCCGAGCAGGTCAATTTCAGCTCGCTGTCAATCGGAAGAGAGTGCCACACACCCGGGAATCTTGAAGTTAGCGATCCGCGTCCGCCACGTATTGTCGGTGAAAAAATATTCGTTGACGTACCAAAAAGTGCAGTCATCCACGGGATCGACGGTCATGCTGGAATACGATCCCCATTTTCCAACGCCGGTTAACGGAGTGACTTCCTCACCCGTCCCGTCAAAGATCGTAACCTCGGTCGGTGCTGTGGCGGCGGATTCAGTAAGGTTCCAATACGAAAAATTGATCCCAGGATCGGTGAGTGCGTTGGATACGCTGTAGCCCACCGCGACGTTCCCAGAGTGGTCCTGGGCAATGCTGGGCAGGAAGCGGTAGAGGGACGCATCCGGATTTATCGTGCCAGATTGAGAAACCGCAGGCGTCCCGTTTCCGTTGTCGGTCAGCTGATACCAGCGAATCCCTGTCTGGTAGGCGGCGGGGGTTGTGCCCGAAGGCCCTGGACCCGTTTGTATCGTATGGCTTATTAGAAACGATTCATAGGTGCCAAAATTCCGGTAAGCAAAACGAGGCATAAAGCGGTCGCCCACAGAATCGACTATTTCTCCACCATTGGCCCGATTTTCGGGAACGCAATTCGTTATTGCAGGGAGGCCAGAGTAGAGGTAGCACCCGGGAATGTAGGTGGTTACCGTGATGGGCAGCTGCTGAACGAGTGTCAATGGCTGGGTAGCCGTCCAATCCAAGTGGAAATCCCATAGGTTGAAAGTGGTGGACTGGGTGGTTGGGCCCTGCACCGTCGAACCGTCATTTGGCGGATTCTCGATGCTGACCATGAATTCATCGCGCCCGGTCTGAGGAGGAGTGGTTCCATCGACGTCGGCAGGAATCAGGCTGTGGCCAAGAAAAACGCCGTTACTCAAGGGGCTTTGAACGCTTGTACATGAGGCGTTCTTAATGTCGGCGGGGTTATTTAATATATCGGGGCGATCGAAAGCGCACACGAGGACGCCAACTTCATCGTTCGTGGTCTCGTCAATTTCATCGAGTGATACGTAGTAGCCGTCGGGCCAGGTGCCGACTTTGGGCCAGTCGGGAAAGTAGTAGTTGCCGGATTCGTCTGTACCCAGCACGCCGGGCGCTGCCAACTTGAAATTGTACGCTCCCCAACTCAGAGAGGGGGAACTCAGGTCGTCGGTGGTGGAAACCGCGATACACAGGTAGTAATCATTTTCCGTGGTTGTTTTTGCAACCACCACCCAGCGGCTCGCCAGCCGGTCGAAGGCAACCATAACGTCCAACTGGATGGGGTCGGTGCCAACGATCGACAAATTGCACGGCGATTTTACAGGCCAAATTGTATTGATCTGAATGGGACTTGGCCCCTGTGCCCACGCTGGCGCATACGGTGGCGTTTTAGAGAAGGCTTGTAGCCCGGGCTGGGTATTCCCGTTTGCATCGACCAGCGCATCATTCACGTACTCCAAGTACTGCAGGGTGCCCACTGCGCCATTCGGGTCAACATCTTCGCTAGACACCGCACCCATCGGCTGTATCATTCCGTCGAAAGAAGTCACCAGATTCACCGTGACCGTCGCGGTTGCTGTGGCCGTCCCACCCGGTCCGCTGACGGTGTAGGTGAAGGTAGTGTTCGCGGTGGGGTAACCCGGGGTGCTTGGGGTCAGGACGGTGTTGCCATTCAATCCCACCTGCCCAACATTATTGTTGATGGTTCCCATGTCCGCGTTTGTAGCAACCCAGGTGAGCGTGACGCTTTGTCCGGCGACGATCGTCGCAGGAGTGGCGGTCAATGAGGCGGTTGGGACGGGACCGGAGGCAGCTGTGTTGCTCGACCCGCCACAACTGGCCAGCACAAAGGTCAAGGCCAGAAGTAACACCGAGGATTTTGCCCTTCCGTGGAAGCAGCTGCCAACGAAATTCCTGAATGTTGTGAAACTCCCCATGCCATCCTCAATAATCGTGCTTTGATTTGTAATTGCGATTTATCCCTCGTCCGCTTGGGGAAGCGGAGTTCCCTGCCCCCGCAGGTTTTAATTTCTGTAATGGTATCAGAACCAGAATTTCCTGGATGCAGACTAGAGACTCTAGCCGGAGCCACGTTACCAAAGTACTCTCCAGCGCTTGGCCGCACCGAACTCACGAAAGGGGCGGCACTCACTTCAGCGCATTGACCGCCGGTTCGAGCCACGAAAACAGCGCGTTGTTCAGCGAGGGAAACTGCGAGACCAAAAGGCTGATCAGCGGCAAGGCGAACAGGGTTCCCATGCGCAGCCAGAACTGCATCCCGAGCTCTCCCGGCTTGGTTTGAGTCACCAGACTGAGGATCGAGTCGCGATGAGCCTGACCACACACATAGCCCACGATTCCCACAATGAACATCAGCAGCAGGATGGCCGCGGAGCGTAGCGCGGTCCTGGGCTCAAAGGGGTAAGAGTCGACCGAGAGCAGTAGAAAAACATAAAGGCCCGCGACGGCGATCCCGAGAGTACGCATGCGCAGCAGAACTACGAGGATGAAGTTGAGGTAAACCAGGGCGACGAACCGCTCGGCCAGACGAGTGGACAAGGATGGTTCCTTTTCCTCCTCGTCGTCTTTCTCGCCTTTGCAACACACCACCGTAATGCTTTTCTCCCCATCATCCTTAGAGCCAACCTCGCGCAGCATCAATCCTTCTTTTCCCCACCATTTGGGCTGCAGGTACTTGAGGGCCTCGGCACAGGTTTTGGCGATCATTTCCTGCAAAGGCTGACACTTGGTAATGAAGTAATCCGACGGATCCGGCTGTTTTGAGGCCAGGGGCTCGAGTTGGGAGTCGGAGCCTCGCGCTCTGACGTACTCCTCGAGGTTGCGGCGCATCTCGTTCCGTGCGGCGATGCTTCTTTCGATTTCGTTAAGCAGACGACCGGCACCTTCGTTGGCCTTCTCCGGCTCCGCTTTCAGCCTGAGTTGTTCCAACGTTTCCAACTGCCGGGCGACCAGCCGAGACAATTCCAGACCCAAATCACCTCCCAGCCTCCAAATCGGATCCCACGAGAAATGGAGTTCCCCGAAAGCACGCCGCAGAGGAAATCGATCGAGGGTGGTCAAGATTTTGCGGCACTCCAGCCAAATCACCAGCAACCGGAACAGCGTGCCCAACAGAGCAACGGCAACTACCGCAAGAGAAATAACGTATACCCACTCGAAATGGCGGGTTTCCAGGCTGAGCAGAGGATGACCATAATCTAATGCACATAGCGAAATCGCAAGAAGCATGAATATCGGAAGGTAAATTCGGAAATCCCAGGCGCAAGGCTTCACCACATACAACAACTTCTCGACAGACTTTTCCGTGGGCCAAAAGCCGCGCATGACGCTCGGGCCGATATGGTCGGAGGGGCGAAAACCTGGGAGGTCGTGATCGCAGGGAAGCTTGGGACGCCGCTTGTCCACGAACGCAAGCCCGGAAAGTGCACACCAGGCCCACCACAAGCCCGCCGCAAGCAGACACAGGAACGGCAGCAACGGCGATACACCAGAAGTGATATGAATGTAGCGGTAAAGGAAGGGATTTTGCGAGTGTGCGCGGACTGCGTACAGGACCACAAAGCCAGCAACTAACCCGAGGGCCACGACGAAGAAGACCAAAGCGGCGAGCAGAGATTCCCTGAGGTAAAGTTCTCGTGTACAAATTCCGCAAAGCAGTACGATAAAGATGGCCGCTACGATGACGCACACCTCGGGTACAGGCCCCAACCCCCACCAGACTACCCAAGGCCAAGCCAGCAATAACAACCCCGCCAGGAGCAGCCAGCCTATGACCATAATCAACCTCGACCGGCACTCGTCCTCAATCGGCGCCAGTATCGCCATGGTGGAAGTACTCGCAAAGATCGAGCCTTTCCGGAGAAGCCACAGATACGCCGACACCAACATCAGCGCGAAGCCGGAGGCCAGCGCTGAGAATGTGCGGCGCGTAGGATTGAATTCTTCCGCCTTTTGAATGCAGCATTCCGGGTGGCCGGGATACTGACCTGCGCACGGGTGTGCAACAACATAAATTGGTCTGGGTGAGGATTCGATTTTGCCTTCTTTGTTACCACCCTTGTCCAGAATTGCCACCGGCCAAAAGCCGCCGCGGCCTAACACTGTCAGCCAAACCACCGGCGCCAGCGGCTCAGTCGGCTCGCGCGGTCCTCCGAGCGACGGCCAGCCGTATTCCGCGTAACGGGCCACAGGCAGGCCATCTGAAGGATTTACGCAGCCGGCTTCCGAGGGCGATTCAATGCACGCGATCTGCGAAAGGGTTGCGTTGTAAGTGCCGGCAGCGAATGCATTGGGAAAGATGTGTTCCGCGTGCGCGTTCGTTTTCAAGGAAATTGGGACAGCGGTCTCATCCGCCAAACCGGGCAACAACGAGTATGTGGTTAGCGCCATAACGCCGTGCAGCAGTGACACATCATCTGCATCGCGGCTGAGTAGGAGATCGGCAGGCATGGCCACAACCCGCGCTGCCGAATCACTCTTCTTGAGAAACGCGCTCAGGAAAACCGTGTCCATGGGATTCGTAGCCTGCAGGACGACGAACTGAATATCGCGCTCACGAATGGCGGCCACGATTCCCAAGAGAATTGACTCCTGCGACAAAGGAGTTTCCGAATGGGCATATCGTTGCACGGAATCGTCATCACTGCCGGTGTCTTGCAGGTTGATCGGCAAGGTGGAGCGCACCTGATAGCTATCCTCGGACGATGCTGCGGCCTTCGACTGAAATCCCTGCTGGTAAGCGCTGCGCAATTGCGAAATGTCGCGAGGAAAGTGAAGGTGAAGGATGCAATTTTCGTCTTCTTGCAAGTTGGCCTCATCGGCTGAACTCGAAGCATCCCTCGCCTGACTTCCATCCGGGCAGGAACTTGTTTGCGAGGCCGCCACGGAAGCCTTTGCCGAGTCAGCTGTGCGAATATTTCCGTAAGCCGTTTCGTCTTCGGTAAGGATGGCAATCTTGCCAGGAGCGTAGCCTCTTCCCTTCTCGAACTCGATAAACTTCCGCAACATGAACTGGTTGCTTTCCTGAAAAGTTGCGAAATCCACTTGCGGCGTGCGTTCGAATTGCTGCTTGAACCATTGAGTCGTTCCCCAACTACTCACGGTCCCGCTGCGAATGACAATGCCGCTAAACTGCGCCTTCGGTAATAGCTCGTTTATCAATTGGGCAAGGGAGTACAGCGAACCGGAAAACGTCGGCCCAATGATCCGCAAAAATTCTTCCGGCGGGCCAGCTCCCGCTTTTGCAGGTTTAGCGATCAGCTCCAGCGCCGTTCTAAATTGATCCTTGTTTACGCCTCCGGTCGGAGTTTCTCCGACCACAAAGACATACAACGGTGTGTTCAAGATCCTCGGATGCGCGTGGCGAAAAATCATGAGCCCGGGCAGAACTTCTTTGTTGTCCTGATACTCCTCCTGCCCCAATCGGACGTGGAAGTCGGTGGATTCCGGGTGCTCCTGACTATCCCAAGGCATGGTGGCACGGTCAAACATCCAGCCGGCCTGTTGCGCGCCTTGCTGAATTGCGTCCATGGTTCGATCAAAAAACAGACTGAGATGCGTATGAACCGGGTCAGGAACGATGGCGATGGCAAACTTGACCTCGTTGCCGCTAATCGCCTTCTGAAACTCTGTGACGAAATTATTCACACCGTCGTCGGCCGCGGCCGCGGGCGGGGAGGATGACGCGCCGATGGTGTCGAGTAAGTCCTTTTCCACGCAATCGGGTAGGCTGCATTTTGCAGGAAGATTGAAGCGTTGTGACTCCGCCGGCTGTTGACTGTAAATGCCGGGCTTGGCGGAAGACCCACCGCCAGACGTGGGGCCACCCACGCGCAGCAATCCCATTCCGAGTCCCAGCACCAACAGAGTTCCCAGACCACCCAGCCCTTTTTGCATGGGTTATTCCCCTGGACGAGTGAATGCCGCAAACGGCGCGCGCCCTCGATAGAGGATCGAAGCTTCGCCGCCGTCAGCAGATCATGCTGACCATCTTGATTTGATTTGCGACCCAGCGAGGGGAAGATTTTCCGGGTCGATGAGATACCGCAAGAATTGTGCTCCCGAGGCAGAATTACTGTCAAGCGCAAAACCGGCGACTGTCATATCGCTGAAAAACCGTACTCACACCGCGCACAACTTATAAATAGGACGAAGTAAAGTCAGCAGTTAGTTATAGTTGCTCAGTTATTCTCCTCGGTAGGAAATCATAGTCCTTCGATGCTGGTCTTCCGCAATCGGAACCCATCTTAGAGATTGCTCTCGCCTCTTCCGCAGTTTCCTGATTGACCCCGAAACAAATTTGTGATTAACTTCGCAGAACTGGGGTGGCTCGGCGCGATCATATCGCGAAAAGGTGCGTTACACGGAGGCCACAATGAAGTACATCGGTTATGCCGCCCAAGCGACCCTCATATTCGGTCTGACCCTAAGCGCCAGTGCGCGGGATGTTGTCCTGCCCGCCGGCACGCTTCTGCAATGCACCCTCAACGAACCGAACTTTTCCACCGCCACCGCGGCGGTTGGAGATCCTGTTCTGTGCCATCTGCGCGGCGTCACCGAATTCGGCCAGCAGGCTTTTCCCCGCGGCAGTTATCTGGTAGGACACCTGGAATCCTCCAAAGATCCCGGCCACTTTTGGGGCAAGGGAGAAATGAAGCTGCAGTTTGATCGCATCGGCCTGCCCAGCGGCGATCTTCCCCTGGATGCGAAAGTAATCGCGACGCGCGGCTACAAGGTGGATAAAGAAGGCGACATCAAGGGCAAAGGCCATGCCAAGCGCGACATTGTTGAGTGGATGATCCCGCCGTTGTGGCCCTGGAAGGTGATCATGCTGCCGGCGCGCGGTCCGCGGCCCACTCTGAAGGGTGAGTCGGTGATGACTCTGCGGCTGATGGATGACGTCCAGGTACCGCAAGTGGCCCAGCGCACCGTGCCTCCTGGCTGGCACTTTTTCAGTCAGCCAAGTAACCAGTCGTTCAACCAATCGCAGTTGCAGCCAGACACGCCTCAGCTCTCCGTGCGCGCCGTCACTTCAACCTCAGATATGGAGTTGACGGTGGCCCCCCAGGCTTCTTATGCCTCGTTGGTCACAAGGTCGGCGCCGGTACAGGGAGCAGTTAGCCCGGGAAGTTCGCCAGGCATGCCGGTGTTCGTGCTGACCACCGGAATCGCCCTGTCGGTGAGTAGCTACGGCTATCAGGATGGCCGCATTACTTACACCTTGGCCAGTGGCGGAGGCGGCGTCATCAGCACGGATGATATCGACTGGAGCACAACCACCAGCGTGAACTCAAAGCGTGGAGTACGGGTTACGCTGCACAGTAAACATATAAATCAGGCAACGATGGGGATGTAAGTAAGCCCGCAGGAAACCTGCGCCACCTGATGGATCACCAATCGGCCGGGCATGCTTGTCAGCGTGCTCGGCCGCTTTACAAGATTTCTACTCTGGAATCACTCGCGCTCCTCAGCGCCTTTTTACCATTAAGTCAGCGTATCGGCACGCGCGATCAGCGCAAAATATCTTCCTGCTGAGAAACAACCTAGCTGGCGCGGGTGGGCTCACCACAGCTATAAAGTAAGCGTCGCAAGTTGTTGAACTGGGGGCCCCGGGCGGAGTCGAACCGCCGACCAACGGTTTAGGAAACCGCTGCTCTATCCAACTGAGCTACGGGGCCGCTGCGAGTATGCCCATTATCTCACGTCAATTTAGAACAATCGTCTGCTGGCCCACTCGGCGTACGAACTACTTCTGAACAATTTTCGTCTGGGCATTTGTCCGGCGCAGGCCATCGGTTTGCCCGACACGCGGCAAATGATTTACCCTCGCCGCAGTCCATCATGAATCCAACCAGCGCGAACGCTACCACTTTGACCGATCAATTTTCCCATGCCATGCGCCGGGAAATCTACGAACAACCGCAGGCCATTGCAAAAACTATTGACTTGCATCTGAAGAACGACATTCTGTTCCCGGGCGAGCTGCACGCCATTGAAAGCGCGCTGCTCACCTTCGAGAAGCTGATCATCGCCGCCAGCGGATCAAGTCGCCACGCCGGCCTGGCCGGCGAAATCATGATCGAAGATCTTTCTGGCGTCGCCGTCGATGTGGAGTATGCCAGCGAATACTGTTACCGTTCCACCCACGCCGCCGTCGATCCGATCGTGATGGTGGTTACGCAATCCGGCGAGACCGCCGACACCATCGCCGCGCAGCGCGAGGCGCTCACCCGCGGCGTGAAGACCATCGCAGTCTCCAACGTTGCCGAGGCCACTATTCCCCGCGAAGCCAGCGCTGCCTTGATTACCGGAGCCGGCCCCGAGCTCGCCGTGCCCGCTACCAAGAGTTTCACCACGCAAGTCACCGTTCTTTATCTGATGGCGTTGTTCCTGGCGCGCAAGCGCGGGCGCATGACGTCCGAGGTCACCCGCTCTTATCTGCAGCGGCTCTTGCAGCTTCCCGCGGCCATCGATCACAATCTCCGCTCATGGGACGATCTCGCCGGCCAGTTCGCCGAGAAACAATTCCACGCGGAGAAATTCCTCTACCTCGGACGCGGCGTCCACTACGCCATCGCGCGCGAGGGCGCGCTCAAGCTCAAAGAAATCTCCTATGCTCACGCCGAAGGCTATCCCGCCGGAGAACTGAAACATGGGCCGAACGCCCTCGTCGATGAAAAACTTCCCGTGGTCGTGCTCGCGACCTGCGACCAGCATGATCCTGATTCGGTCTTGCGTTATCGCCGCACTCTCGACGTAATGAAAGAAGTCAAATCCAGGCACGGGCGCCTGGTGACTGTAGCCACCGAAGGTGATCAGGAGATCACAGGCATCGCCGACGATGTCTTCTTCGTCCCCGCTGCTCCGGAATTGCTGCTGCCCATCGTCGAAGTGATCCCGCTCCAGCTCTTCGCCTATCATGTCGCGACAAAAAAAGGTTATAACGTAGACCGCCCGCGAAATCTGGTTAAGGCCGTAGTCACCGAGTAACAGAGCGCTTCAAAGGTTCTCAGGACAGAGGAAGCTACCGGAAGCGTCATACAGTGCGCTGCTGAAATCCCAGATTCCCGAAGTGATCGGTATTGCTCATCTTCCTTCCCGCGTAGCGCCTATGCTGAAGTTGGCTCTTCCTAAAGGAGGTATTCATGGGCGGCAGCCGCTTCCAGGAAATACCTTGCGCACTTTGCAGGGAGCCCGTTGATCTTCAGGTAGACCTTCATGCCGATGAAAACGGCAAGGCCGTCCATGAAGATTGCTACGTCAAGCACCTCATCACTTCCCCCAGCAATTCTGCGGAAGATCGCCAAGCCTAAGATCTGCAGGGGACACTCATGTCCCCAGAAATGCCTTTCCATACAGTAGAAGAGTCCGGATCAAGAAATGTACAACTCATTGATTCCAGATATTGTCGTTCCATAGTGTGAGATTTTTTTTCGATCTGGATTCGCTCCCGCCGAGCATCACGCAAGGCAATACCCGCCGCCGATTTCGCCCGCTATCCTAGCCCAAGGAAGTTGCTGCGGAGAACGGCGGGAGTCAGTTTGCTTGAATGGCGCAAATTCGTTTGCGGGGTGATGATTGTCATCGCGCCCCCGTCCCTGGCTCAGATTACGGACAGGGGCCTGATCTATAGTGATGGAGGAGTCTGGCTGAATGGAAGTGTCGCACCCGCGGTCACTGCAATCTTCCCCGACTCCCTCGTCCAGACCCAAGCCGGGCACAGCGCGAAAATCGACGTGGACGGATCCGCTGTGCTGATCGCGCCTGAAACGGTGATGCAATTCCAAGGCGCGGAACTCGCCCTCGACCACGGCAACCTGAAACTCGATACCGCACGGGAAATGAAAGTGCTTATCGGCTGCATCACCGTGAGCCCCATCACTTCAGACCGCACGCAATACGATGTCACGGACGTCGATGGCAGGGTGAAGGTCGTGGCCATCAAGAACGATGTCAAGATTCACTTGCACGGCTCAATCCAGAGATCGAAACAGGGCGCATCTTCCGACCTCATCGTACACGAAGGCGAGCAGGCAACCCGAAGCGAGCACTGCGGGGCTCCCGCCAGACCTACCCAAGGGCTCAACGGAAACGGAGCCGCGCTGGACAGCCCTTGGGCATGGGGCTTGGGATTGGTCGCCGCAGGCGTCATTGCCTGCTTTGGGCTCTGCCACGGGGACGATCCGGTCAGCCCATCCAAGCCTTAGAATTAGCTTTCAGCTGCCGTTGTGCAGGCGATCGATGTCGGCATTCGTGTAGACATGACTCGCGTGCCCGGTGTGCGCTTTGCCATACGCCGCCGCTTCGGGCAGGGTCACTCCGTAGCCGCGTTCGCGCAGGGCCTGCGCCGTGGTTAATTGCCAAACGCCGGTATCCAGGATGCTGGCGGGAAGTTCACGGCTCGCCGTCGAGGTTTCCGCAAAGCTGATCTCGACCACGCTGAGCGGGGGCATACCGTAGTAGAAATAAAAGAAATCCGTTTGGGGTAGAGCATCCGCAGGGGGCACGGAGACGGTCTGATTTTCCGCGCCGGCAGTGAGGCGTGCGGTCGCATTGTCTGCGCCAACTTCCAGCGGCGGACCGGCCAAAGACAGTGACGGGGTGGAGAGCGGCTGCGCGAACAGCGGCGAGCCGTGAGTCATGAGATACTGCGGGCCGGTGGCAAAGTTTGTATCCTGTCCAAAAGCCGCGCCCAACGCCGAAAGCACGATTAACGAGAACCGCAAGCAGATGCGCATATCCCCTCCGCGAAACAATTCCGCCGGTGATTATGATGCAAAAGAATCGTTCGTGGCGAGAGTCGTTCGACCCTAATTGCCGCCGCCAGCGCGGGGTTCAGCGTCCGCCAAAGCATTCGCAGCCGTCCGGCGTCCGCTACGCAAAAGATAGAGCATGTAGCAGACAACCGCCACGTTGCCCACAAATACTGCCGAGCGCAGCAGAGTCACTCCCCGTATCAATTCCCGGATCTCGAGCGGAATGAGCAAGGTTCCAGATCCGAAGGCCACCCATTCGGCCCAGGTACGTTGCTTCCACAATCCGTAGGCCTCGACAAACCGCAGGACGGAATAGGCGCATGCCAGTTGCACTGCCGCCCACAAGCGGGCGTCGGTGATGTCGTCGGCAAAATCCAGAAACAGCTGTGCCGAACGCCGGTCGGTGCTGATGTGCAAAAGCGCGAGAAGGCTCTCCGCCATCACCCACGCATCCTTGTGCACCAGCAGGATCGCGCTTAGGCCGATGAGCAAAACAAAGATGCCTTTGGCGAATTCCAGGGTGGCGACGGCCCGCAGGATACGCCGCTGCGCAGGTCGGAGACCGGATTTCGATGCAGGCGAGGACATGCCGCGAGCGCTAGGAATTTTCAGAATATCACGGCAAAGCGGAAGTCAGTGGTCAGTGGTCAGTG
>PLUI01000075.1:260-624 GCA_003164855.1 Acidobacteriaceae bacterium | reverse complement strand
GCCAGATTGACCACCGGCTCTTGCGGCGCCCAGGGGTTCGACCCCACCGAAACCTTCACGCGAAAGCTGCTCTTGCTAAGACCAACGCTGTAGATGGATTCGGGATGCAGGTAGTAAGGAACGAATTTATTGTAGCCTTCCAACTCCTGGTCGGTGACGTCAAAGAAAATAGTGCCGTCTGTGCATTCGGCGCGCTGCCTTAGTATCTCGACGGAAATTTCGTGGCGCTTGAGCAGTGGCGGCAAGAGCGGAGCGATAAATGGCTCCTCCAGAATGGCCGCCAAAGGCTTGGTGGCCAGCAGGGGAATCAGATTCGGGACAAACCCCTGATCCGGCGCGGATTCGATGACCATGGTCAACTTCA
>PLUI01000075.1:0-178 GCA_003164855.1 Acidobacteriaceae bacterium | reverse complement strand
CCGAGAGAAACGCGCTCTCATGATGATCGAACCACCAAATGATCTTCGGCGAACTCGAATATTTGAAATCGACGATGGCATTTTCGTCGCCGGTGAAATGCGACTCGTCGAACAGCGATCCGGCGCGATGCAACAGGCCGGAGAACTCGAAGTCCACGTCGCCGCGGATGCGCTCGCG
>PLUI01000279.1 GCA_003164855.1 Acidobacteriaceae bacterium | reverse complement strand
TCGCAACCAGCCTCCAGATCATCGTGCTTGACGTTGCTGGCTGGCGCCACAATGCCGACCGTATCCCCCGGTCGAAGGGCAGGCGGCTTCACGCGCGATGCTAAAGGCGAGGACATGCGGTCGGGAATCTACTGCTAAATAAAACGGTTGCCGCTTTGATCCGGTCACGAACAAATCGCGATCCACAAAACCCTTCACATCCTAACTCAGAAAAAACTCCCCCCGGCAGACTAGGTGGGCGGTGCCGCGCAGGAACACTAGATTTTCTTCCTGCCGCACTGTCTGCGTACCGCCGGGAGCGTGCACCCGCACGGGCGATTGCACTCTGCCTGTGCTAAGAGCCGCCAAAGCCGATGCGCAGGAACCTGTGCCGGAGGATTGCGTCTCCCCCACTCCGCGCTCAAAAAAGCGTGCCCGAACATCGTGCTTCCCGTCAATCACCACCATCTCAACATTCACGCCCTGGGTGAATTTAGGACTACTCTGAATCTCGCTAGCCTTGGTCTGCCAGTTCTCGGCAAAATCCGAAACGAATAAAACGTAATGCGGATTGCCCATCGAAACCGGAATTCCGAGCACTTCTCCCGCGGCCAGCTTTATGGGCAGTTCAGCTCCCACGATGGCCTCGCCCATTGCGATCTCGAACTCGTACTCGAATTGATTGCGCCCCGTCAGCACGCAAGCCTTCAGGCCGGCTCCGGTCTGAATGGAAATCCTCTCCTTTTGGTGCACGGCGCAAAAATAAGCCGCGACGCAGCGCGTACCATTCCCAGAAATCTCAGCGGCCGAGCCATCAGCGTTGATCAAGCGAATCTCAGTATCGGCGGATGGGTGCGGATACATCCACTCCACGCCATCTGCCCCCACGCCATCATGCCGGTTGCACATAAGTTGCGTCAGAGCCACAGGATTCGAGTCGCTGCTAATCGTCGAAGCATCGATCAGCAAAAAATCATTGCCGCATGCGCTGGCTTTCACAAACGGAATCACCTTGGATGGAAGGCTCACTCTAATTCCACCGGCCCCCACGAAGCCACGCTGCCCAGAACTGTCGATGCCTTCAGTTCGAGCAGCAATTCCTTCTGGCCACGATTACATCCAGCTACGTCGTCAATAGTGTGCTGCCAGTTCATGGATCAACTTTCAATTCGGAAAGCCTGAGATGGCCGGATTTTATCACTGTGCACGCTGCTCCAGCGGATGCTGCGTTAACCTGGCTGATTACCGAGTGCTGCCTTGTGCAGGAAGCGGGGTTCGCCCTTGAAAAATCGCCGCCGGCGATTGCCCAGTTGTGTGGATTTCGACTAATGCGATGAGGTGGTGCTCTCGTGCCGCTTTCCATACCGGATCGCCCTCGAACCCAATGGCATAATCAGCGTACGATGCGGGATCGGCGAGAGCGCGCTCCCATAAGCCGTCTGGATCGACTGGAGATTTCCAGACTCGATGATTCCCTTCGTTGATGGTGCGTCGCAGAGGAATCCCAGCCTGCTCCAGCGCACCGACGTGCTGGCCCAAATACATCAGCAGCGTGGAAGTTGGTGGAAGCGATTTTATCCACTCCCCCAGTTGACGGTCGAGCGCAACGCGGCCTTTCATGTTGATATCGGCCTCCCGATAGCAAATGGGATTGGCACGCCAGACCACAGCATAGCTTGCGCCCACGAACACCAAAATGATTAACACGGTTACGATGCCCGCCCAATGGCGCGAGGAAGCCTCAAACCGCTTATGCTTCGTCGCGGACTGCAACAGGAACGAAATACCCATCGGCACAAATACTGCGAATGCGGGAAGCAGTTGCAGGCCATAGCGAACGTTATATTGTGCGAACGGCCACCAGGTGGGCACAAAAATTGGGACGCTTCCGTATGCGACGGATAGGGCGTAAAACGGCACGGGCACCCATAGCAGCAACGCCATGCGCCCGTGCCCGGAATAGGCTGCGGCCAAGCTTCCGAGCAGAGCCAGGACCAACCATAGCCGCCCCAGCCAGTTCGATTGGGCTACATTCAGTTCGGCTGCTTTCAAGAAATAAGAGCCGGCGGCCAACAGATTCCCCTTAGCCGGATTTACAGTCGCGGTTTTCTGTTCGATTGATTTCGCGGAGTATGGTCCGTTCGCGAACTCCAGAGGATTGCGATAGATTGCAGCGTTATAAGCCAGCCATAATATGGGCGCTGCGGCCGCGATTAGAAGAAACCTTATGATCTGCGGCCTCCGAGGGAGACTCGTAAGTCCAGGTTCGCCGTCTTTGCGTCGCTTGCAAAGGTGCGAGTGTACGATCAGGGCCCCAACCATCAGTACAGCTGCTAGAAACCATCCGTCATAGCGCGTCAAACAGGCCGCGGCCAGGCACAGGCCACACTTGGTGAGCGCCTTCGCATTACCTCGGGCAAATTCGGCGAAATACACGACCGCCCAAATAAACAAAGCGAGGTACAGCGACTCGCCCATCGCGGTCGTTTGCATGTAGATCAGGTTCGGATTCGCAGCATAGATCATTGCAGCAACCCATGCGCCTACCGGCGTTGCATGCGCTTCTCCGTCGGGGCTCAGTTGACCCCGCACCAGGCGGAATATTCCCAGCACAGCGAGCACATACGCCGCCATCGACGGAATTGAGCCGCCCGAGCCGCTTTGCCACATTTTATTCGAAACAATAAAGGGCAGGATCATTAGGTGCGGCAGCGGGAGCCAGACGGTTCCTAACTGCAGCAGCCCGGGAGTTTTAGAATCAAAGATGCGGCGTGCAATGTTGATGTGCGCCACGGCATCGCCGTAAAGCAGCACATCCCCCTGCCGGTTGTAGAAGAGAAAAGAAAATACCGAAATGAAGATCGCCAGCCAGACTAGCCGCACGACCCCAATATCGGAGTGCGCTTTCGGATGCGAAGATTGCGGCTTCATTCGAGGTGGGTGAGTTCGCGGAAAATCTGAAAGCGGGCATCGATTTCTTCGCGGGTCAGGGATTGTAACCGCTCCGTGCCAAAACTTTCCACGGCGAACGACCCCATGACTCCTCCGTAGAACAGCGCACGCTTCAGCACTTCGCGATTCAACTCTGGCTGTGATGCGACGTAGCCCATGAAACCTCCGGCAAAGGAATCACCTGCGCCGGTGGGATCTTTCACTTCATCGAGGGGCAAGGTCGGCGCGCGAAAAGGATGGCGGCCAATCCCAAATGCTCCGTCGCGAAAGAAAATTGTCGCACCGTATTCGCCGTGCTTGATTACCAGCGCTTGCGGCCCCATGGCCAGTACCTTCTGCGCGGCTCGCGGCAGGTTCTTTTCATCCGCCAGCATCTTGGTTTCAGTATCGTTGATGAGCAACACATTCACCAGCTTCAAAGTTTCAGCCAGTTCGGTGCGCGCCCCCTGGATCCAGTAATTCATGGTGTCGCATCCTGTCAGGCGTACGCCATTCATCTTACGGCGGACATTGGCCTGCAAGGTCGGCTGAATGTTTGCCAGGAAAAGAAATTCCGTGTCTTCGTACTCCTTGGGAATCCGCGGCTGAAACTTCTCGAATACGTTCAGATCCGTGAAATTGGTTTTGGCTTCGTTAAGATTTTCGGCGTACGAGCCTCCCCAGCGAAAGGTTTTGCCGGCGGCACGCTCGATGCCGCGGGTATCAACGCCACGCTTTTTCAGAACATTTTCATGCTCGGGGCTAAAGTCTTCGCCCACCACGGCGACGATGCGTACCTGAGTAAAATAGCTGGCCGCCAGCGCAAAGTAAGTCGCCGCCCCGCCCAGAATGCCTTTTACGCTGCCCGAAGGGGACGTGATGTCGTCAAAGGCAACCGATCCTACAACGACAATGCTCATCGTGACGCTGCTTCCCTTCTTAGTGGTAAGTGGCTGGTGATCATTAAATCTCTTGGGCCATCGCTTCTGCTGGTCAACGCCCACTGACTTTCACATACTTCCCGATAATCAGCTTCAACTTCTTACGAGTTGCGGGCGGAATTTTCTTATGATCGGTCAGAATTGCGTGCGCCAGTGCCGAACCGCATTTGCAGGGGCGGTCACTTGGCATCGATGCTACGGTCTCGCGCACGACTTTTGTCGCATTCTCAGCATTCTTTACC
>PLUI01000158.1:160-5757 GCA_003164855.1 Acidobacteriaceae bacterium | reverse complement strand
GCGGCGCGCTTGATCTCTTTGGGCAGCTCATGCACCAGTTCGTGCTCGAGCGCGTCGACTTCTTCCTGCAGTTTTTTTCTAAGTTGATCAGTCATGCAATGCGGGACAGCTTTTGAGATTATAAACCCGTTGGAAGCCCGCGGGTATGGGCCAGCAAGCTGCAGAAAAGCCCGATCTCACCCCGGGAAGCGGTTTGAGATCGGGCCCGTGATTCGCCGGCGGAGCCGGTGAGTGGTTGAGCTACCAGGCAGAGGTGCCGATTATGCCGAACGAAAACACCTGGCAACCAGTGGAGGATACCTCGCACAGATTCGCGTAGTCGAATCCGAAGTACGGGGAGTTGAAGAAGCTGTCGTTGGCCGGCGGGATCAGGCCGTAGTTGTTCAGACCGAACGTGTCATCCCAGAAATACTGAGCAATGTCGCAGCTGCCGTTGCTGGCGTCTGTGCACTGTGGAGTAATGTTGAGCCAGTACGTACCGGAAGGCAGAACGGTTGAGCCGGTTGTGGCGATGGTTTTGACCTTCAGGCTGTACTCGGTGAACCCGAACGGGAAGCGGCCAGTGGGTATGAATTGGGTGTTGGCGGAAGTGGAAGTCCCAGAAGCGTAGACGCTTCCGGCGTTTCCTTCGCTAACCCCGGTTGCGATCGTCCAGCTCGAGGCGGTCGGATCGAGTCCATCGTAGCCATCGGGGATGGTGTTAATGAACGCGCCGTCCACGGTCCAAGTTTGACCGGCTGGAACGGTGAAAGCTCCCCAGCCTGTGGTGTCGGCAACGAGGAGTGTGTTCTCGTTCGCGAAACCGTTATCGTCCGCTGAGGCGGGATTGGTGTCGCCAGTGTATGTCAAGCAGGTTGGGGAGCAGACTGCGGGTGGGACTTCCGACGGTTGGGCTTTGTAATGCCCTTTTTCCGGTCCTTGACTTCTTACCAATGAGGGTATGCCCTTGGTCCTGGTGTTCTGGGCCAACGCGGATACTGTAAACAGCGCTGCAACCATTGCAATCGCACAAAGCGTTTTTTTCACTGTGGTCCTCCTGAGAGTTTGACTGAGTTGTTCAGAAACGGTGATTCGGCTCCCCNNGCAGTGATTCGGCTCGCCGGCTATGCCGGTCAGCGGTTAAGTTAGTCTGTGGTGCCGGTCCCGATTACGCCGAACGAAAGCGCCTGGCAACCAGTGCTGGAAACGGTGCAGTCATTGGCGTAGTCGAAACCGAAATAAGAGGAGTTGAAGAATCCCTCGTCGGCCGGTTCGAGCGGGCCGTAACGATTCAAACCAAACGTATTGTCGAAGAAATACTGTGCGATGGAGCAGTCGCCGTTGCCGGAGTCGGTGCACTGCGGAGTGACATTCACCCAGTAGGTGCCGGAAGACAGAACCGTTGCGGGAATTCTAACCCGCAGGCTGTACTCGGTAAACCCGAACGGGAAACGTCCAGTACTTGTGTATTGGGTACCATCGGCGGTGGAGGTTCCGGAAGCGACAGTGGTTCCTCCATCGCCAGCGCTGACTCCCGTTGCGATCGCCCAAGTCGACTCCGCCGGATCGATTCCGTCGTAGCCATCGGAGATGGTATTAATGAACAAACCGCTCACGGTCCAGGTTTGACCCGCAGGAACGTTGAAGGCTCCCCAGACTTGGGTGTCCGCAACGAGTAGAGTGTTCTCGTTGGCGAAACCGTTCTCGTCAGGTGAGCTGGGGTTGATGTCGCCACCATAGAACAAGCAGGTTGGATAGCACGGCGGCGGTGGTGTAAGGGCCGGAGCGCCAGTGGGGAAAATCCCTTTCGGCTTTCCTGTGCTCTTCACCAATGAGGGTATGCCCTTGGACCGGGTATTTTGGGCCAATGCAGAGATCGTAAACAGCGATGCAGCTATTGCAATCGCGCAAAACGTTTTTTTCACTGTGTTCCTCCTGAGAGTTTACTAAGCTGTTCAGAGTAGTGGTTCGGCAGAGTGTGCTTCGCGACTTCTTCGTGGAGGACGCAAATGCACATGGGACCGAATCGTAACTCGCCTACAAATAATGTCAAGGGAAATCCGCGCTGGACGCGGGAATTCGATCACTAGGATTTCGTCGGCCCAAAAATGTTGCAAGATTCTTCACACTTTGGGGTGAGGCAGCCACTGCACTATGGAATATTGATAAGGCACCCTTTATTGCGAACGCGCGTTGAGATGGAGTCGGACAGAGCGTAAGTCCAGGTAAGCTTGCGGCTAATCATGCGGTTCGCCATCTGAGGCTCAAGCTAAACGAGGTTGCCTTCCCGGTTTGGTCTTCCGGCTCAGAATTGTGGACATTAGTTGCACGCAGTCTGCTGCAAGATGAGTAGCATAAAGCTTGGGGATATTTCCTGGTGTTATCTGGACGGACCACACAGGCGGCGCTTCGCGTTTTGGACTGGCTGGCGGAGCGCACTCTGCGGCCCGACAAGAGTCCTGCCCACCAGCGGACCGGGCGGCGTGGCGAGGAGGCTGCCTACTTCCACCTGAGAAGACTGGGCTATACGATGGTGGCGCGGAACTTCCGGTCGCCACGGTGCCGCGGCGAGATCGATCTGATCGGATGGGAGAGCGATGTACTCTGCTTTATCGAAGTCAAGACCCGGAGCACGCGCGACGTCAAGGCTGGCATAGCGGCGGTGGATCGTCACAAGCGGCGCGAAGTAGCGGCCGTGGCGCGGGAGTATCTGCGGCGCTTGCCACCTTCGTGCCAGTGGCGCTTCGACGTGGTCAGCGTATACTATGACCGTTCGAAAGCCAGCCAGCCGCAGATTGAAGTGTTTCGCAATTCCTCACTGACGGCTTAAAATGAAAGATTCGCGTCTATTCCAATAAAGAGGTTCCTGAGTGCCTGAGCTGAGAAAAGATCCTATTGTTGGCCGCTGGGTGATTATTTCCACGGATCGAGCCAAGCGCCCCACCGATTTTGCCCGCGAGAATGTGAAGTTGAAGGGCGGATTCTGCCCCTTTTGCTATGGCAACGAAGGCAAGACGCCGCCGGAAATTCAAGCCTACCGTCCGGGATCAAATGGCGGGCCAGCGTCGCAGCGGGATACGCCGGGCTGGACGGTGCGCGTGGTTCCTAACAAGTTTCCGGCTCTGGGGATTGAAGGCACGTTGAACCGCCAGGCTGAGGGCATGTTTGACCGCATGAACGGCATCGGAGCGCACGAAGTGATTATCGAGACTCCCGATCACACCGCTAGCCTGGCCACGTTGCCTCCAAAGCGGATCGAAGATGTGCTGTGGACATTTCGCGACCGTATCCTCGATCTCAAGAAGGACCGCCGCTTTAAGTACATCCTGCTGTTCAAGAACCACGGTGAGGCAGCCGGAGCGTCGCTGGAGCATGCGCACTCGCAACTCATCGCGTTGCCGATTCTGCCCATCAACGTGACTCAGGAACTGGAAGGGGCGAAGCAGTACTTCTTATACAAGGAGCGTTGCGTATTCTGCGACATCATCCGGCAGGAAACGGAAAACGGAAGCCGCGTGGTGGCTGAGAACGAAAATTTCCTGACTATCGCTCCTTATGCGCCGCGCTTCCCGTTCGAGACCTGGATTCTCCCGAAGCAGCATGAATCGGCTTTCGAGAACTCCTCCTCGCACATGTTTGAGAACCTGGCCAAAGCGCTGAAGACGCTGCTTTCCAAGGCCGACCGCGTACTGGATAATCCACCGTACAATCTGGTGATCCACACCTCGCCGGCGCAGGACCCGACCAACGATCACTATCATTGGCACATGGAGTTCATGCCGAAACTGACGAAGACGGCGGGATTCGAATGGGGCACGGGCTTCTACATCAATCCAACCCCTCCAGAAGAAGCGGCAAAATTTCTGCGCGAAGCCAGCGTGGAAGAGCCGGTTCCGGCAACGGTGGGATAGATCGGCATTCAGGTGCAAAAAGAGGGCACGGCCAGAGCGCCGTGCCCTTTGCAGTTGGTACGGAGAGAGAGATGCTGGTGGTCGCGGGGAAAAGCTTTGAGAGCCTCCGCGGGAACAGCAGCGAGGCAAGAGTAAGCCCGGTCAGTGCGCGGATTGTCACCAAATTGTAAAAAGATTGCGGCCTGAAGGAATGGATGGCTGGGTTTGCGAGCGTGGGTTTTGCGAGCGTGGAACGGCTGTCCCCTAGCCCTGTGTGCGGTCCTGGAATTCTTCGTGCCAGGCCATTTGGATGGCTTCCAGCTTGCCTTCGTTGGATGTCTTCGGATCGCCCGTGAAGTCGGGTAACTCGGTGACGTAACGGTGCAGGTCGGTAAAGCGGACGGTGAGCGGATCAAGCTCAGGATGAACTTCGGAAAGCAGGATACCGATATCTTCGGCGTCGTCCCAGGTCAGAGTTTTTGGCATGTGGATCCTCAGGGCTTCGGGCTTCGGCTATCGGGGTTCGGCGATTCGTGTTAGGCCGAAGCCCGAAGGCTGAAGCCCGAAGCCGGTCTTAATGATGTTCTTCCGATATGTAATTTCTGTTCCAGGCGGGGATCTCGACCACGACTTTACCCGGCTTTGTGATCTGCACCTGGCAGCCGAGACGCGAGTTTAACTGCAAATCGGCGGCCATGTCCAGGCGGTCGGCCTCGTCGTCGTCCATGGGCGAAAGATTTTCGGCGCCTTCTTTGATCCACACGTGGCAGGTGGTGCAGGCGCAATTGCCGCCGCAGGCGTGGTCCAGCGGGATTCCATAGTTGAGCGCGATGTCGAGAATCGACTCTTCTTTGCCGTGGTCTTCGTACGGCAGCTTGCCGTGCTCGAATTGCACCGTCTTGCCTTCGGGCAAGAAGGTGATCTGGACCGTGTTTTCGCCGGGAGCTTCTTCGGTGGCTGTACCGGCGCCCTTATTGTTCTCTTCCAACATGAATGCTCCTCTTGGGAGATTGAGTAATTTAGCAATTACTCAATTCGCTCTCACTCAAACTCCGCCTTCGCCATGGGATGCGGCGCCGTGGGGCCTTCGCCCATGTCAGCCTCTTCCATGGTTTTACCTTTCAGCACGGTGGAGACTGCGCTGTCCATCATCAGTTCGGCGAGTCGAGTTGTGCCTTGATTCAGCGCGTCGATGGCTTTGCGGATCACCTGATAGTCGTCTTCCGTATTTACCGCAACCAAAGCCTTCTCCATCTTGGCGATCTTTTTCTTCTCATCGGTAGTGAGGTGACCCCACGCCGGACTCCTCTTGCCTTTGTCGAGCGCAGCCAGGATGGTCGCGGCTTCGTTGCGCGCTTCAATGACCTGCCGCTGCCGAAAATCTTCTTCCGCGCTGTCGAACGAATCGAGAATCATGCCCTCGACTTGTTCGTCGGTGAGGCCATAGCTGGGTTGGACTTGTATTTCCGCTTCCTTGCCGCTGCGCTGTTCGCGGGCCGAGACGTGCAGGATGCCGTTCGCGTCGATAAGAAACTTGACCTCGATGCGCGCCATTCCCGCGGCCATTGCGGGGATACCTTTCAGATCGAAACGGGCCAGGGAGCGGCAATCCTTTGCCAGTTCGCGCTCACCCTGCAGCACATGAATGGCGACGTTGGCTTGTCCGTCGACTTGCGTGGTGTAAAACTGCGTGGCTGACGCGGGGATGGTTGAGTTGCGCAGAATGAT
>PLUI01000158.1:0-122 GCA_003164855.1 Acidobacteriaceae bacterium | reverse complement strand
GGCTCGCGGTGAAATAGCTCTTTCACCAGCGCGCGAACTTTCGGGATGCGCGTAGACCCGCCAACCAGAACGACTTCGTCAATCTGTTCCGGCTTGAGGCCGGCATCTTTCAGAGCTTGCTT
>PLUI01000150.1 GCA_003164855.1 Acidobacteriaceae bacterium | reverse complement strand
CCGAAGCCGTAGTTGATTCCGCCGTAGTAGCCGACGCTTCGGCCCCAGTAGCCCGCATAAAAACTGTATTGGCCGTTATTCCAGCCCCAATAACCGGGCGTCCAGAGATAGCCAGGTTGCGGCGCGGCGACCCAGGTTCCCGGGACCCAGTAGTAGTCGCCTTCGCCATCCCAGGCCCAATAGCCGGGTGTCCACATGAAGTTGGGTTGTGGACAGGGAGGTTGAACGTAAACCGGAAGAGCAGGTGGCTCAATATTGATGCTGATGCCGATTGAGATCTGTGCCAGGGCTACCGCAGGCATTAAGGCCAGCGCTCCTAGGATGAGGGTCTTTGGGAGGAACCGTATACCGAAAGTTTTCATTCGAAACCGTCCTGTCTAGCACAATCGTGCGTGGCTCTAAAAGCTTTGCGGATCAGCTTCTCAGTCGCCTTAGTCTACTACGCTCCGCAGCTTATAAGCACTTCTTCCTCCCCGATCCTGTCTAAACTCGATTCTATCCAGGGGGGCTGGACCAGCCGATGCATTTCGCCCAAGCTACCATGAACTGGATGCCCCACCCGTGGCGGTTTCACGGGTGGGCCGCGACGCTGATGGGCCCAGGAGATTTTGCGGATGTGAAGCTCTGCTTTTCGGGTCTCATTGACCGGAACTGGGCCGCGTTCGTCGTAGGCGTAATGGCGGTAGCTGCTCCACAACCACTCTTCGGGCTCCAGAACTAAATCCCGCTGGACGGGATTGCGATGCATGTAGCGCAGCTCTTCCGCGCGTTTCCTCTCAGTGCCTCAAGCGCTCACTCAAGTCGCGCCGACTAGGCCGGGACAGATCGGCCTTTCTCTTGGCGCAGTCGACAATGCTCCTTACTCCTTGCTCTCGCTCGCCGCAGTGCCGAAGCCACAACGCCCGCGCATTCCCTGGCGGAATGTTTCGCGCTCCTCTGGAGTCATGCGCTGCCAGCGCCCGGCCATGCGATTACGAAAGTTGGAGCGGAACCCTCGGCCACTAACCCCGCCGAACAGGATGCGGCACAGTGCCAGAATCCCAACCGCCTGCCAGAAGGTGATCTGACGCCAGCCGAAGAGCGGCGGCAGCAACCAATTCCACAGATGCAGCACCATCTCGCCGCCGATTGTGATAAATAGCAGTATCCCTATGATCGCCGCCGGGACAATAAAAATCCATTTTCTTCTCATGTTCGGTTCCTCATGTTTTCGTAAACTCTTCGTAAATGCTTCGTAGTCGCTCACGCAAATGCAGCACTGCGTAGTGTTTGCGCGAGAGCAGCGTATTGACGCTCACACCGGTTTCGGCTGACATCTCCTTGAAGCTGCGCCCTTCCAGTTCGTGCCCGACAAACACCTCGCGCTGCTCATCGGGCAGTTCGTCGAGCGCAAACTCCAGCTCGTCGAGGAGCACGCTGCGGGCGTAAACAGCGTCCGGGCCGTCATTGGGCGAAGGCAGCAACTCTTCCCACTGCAGCAACTCTTCGTCGTTGCCGGCTGCTGCGGCATCGCTGAAGCTCTCCGGCTTCTTCTTGCGGAAGAGATCGGTGATGCGGTTGCGCGCCACCCGGAAGAGCCAGCCGGCAACGTGCTCGATCGGCATCAGCAGGCGGTTCGCCTCGACCAGTTCGTAGAAGACCTCCTGCAGAATGTCTTCGGCATCGCGCGGGTCCGGCACACGCCGGCGAATGAAGTTGCGCAGCCGGGACTGCTCCCGCCTCACCACTTCGGAAATCCGCCGGTCCTGTTCGAGGCTCATCGGCTCCAGGCTCGCCGCGTCATTCATCTACAGATGTAGACGAATAGAGGGTACAAATATTGTAGGGCTCCGTGCCCGCGCTTTGATCAACGCACGGCATGGCGGCGGATAGGCTCCGCGCCGGAGCCAGTTCCGGCGGCTCAGGTCTTGGAAGCGGCAGCTTCGGAGGCGGCGGCAGCGCGTTCCAATTTTCCGATGACTGAAATCTGGTGCGCCCGGAGAGACTCGAACTCCCAACCCTCTGCTCCGAAGGCAGATGCTCTATCCGATTGAGCTACGGGCGCGGGGCAGGAATATATTCTACGGCAAATCAAGGCGCAAAACTTGAGGTTGCTGCAGTGGTGGTCAAGTGTGGAATTTTCTGCGAAATATTTTCCGGGAAATATAAAGGGGCCGGTCGCGAAGGATCCGGCCCCTTCACCTCAAGAGAGGTGAATCTTAGTTTTCTCCGGCGGTGACGTTGCTGCCCCAGAGGACGTTACTGCCCCAGAGGACATTGCTGCCCCAGAGAACGTTGCTTCCCCAGAGGACATTCGAACCCCAGAGTACGTTGCTGCCCCACACGGCGTCGGAGCCCCACAGGACATTGCTGCCCCACAGAACGTTGCTGCCCGAAAGAGTGCTGTTCGAGGTTGCACTGGCAGTTGAGGCCGATGTGCCGGTGACGAATTGCGAAGCTCCCCAGACCGCAGCGTTTGACCAAGTGGATGAGGTATTCCAAACAGCGGAGGGATCGTCCGTCATCGTGACCTGGTTCGTGTTGAAGTTGAAAGTTGCGATCGGAGACATGGCGGTGCCTTTGGCCACATCGGTGTCGGTCATGGCGGCTTCGACGTCCACGTAGCCGGCGCCGACGGTGAAGACGTCGTACTGGTCGGTGTACGTGATGCCGGTGGTGGGATCGGTGGTGCTGCTGTATTGCGGGAAGGTTTTGTATGCGGTCTTCATCAGGCGTGCTTTCACCTGATCGGGAGTAAGGTTTGGACTTTTCTGGAGGAGATCGGCGACGACTCCGCTGACCACGCCGGTAGCCATGCTGGTTCCACTCAGCGTGAAGTAGGCCGACGAAGGTGAGCTGCTGCCTCCGTTGACGTAGTCGCTGTAGGGAACCTGATTGCCGGGATTCTGAGTGTAAAGAGTAGAGCTGGGCGCTGCCAGCGAAATCAGGAGGTTGCCGGGCGCGACCAGATCCGGCTTGACGACGGCGTCAACTACAGTCGGACCTTTGGAGCTGTAGCTGGCGATCAAATCATCGGTGCGCGTGGGCGTTCCCATCGGCTTCATTGCACCGACGGTGAGGACGTAGGGATCGTTGCCGGGCGAAGTGACGGTGGCATAGCCGTCGGTGGGCTGATAGCGGCCGTTATTTCCGGCGGCCACAACCACCACGATTCCATTTTTCCACGCAGCTTCGACCGCCTGGCAAAGAGGATCGAGCGTGTAGGTTTCGTATACGGCGCGGCCGAGCGAAAGGTTGATCACACGAATGTTGTAGCGCGATTTGAGCGAGATTGCCTGATTGATGGCGGCGATCACCAGGCTATCGGTGCCCGCGCCGTTCTGATCCAGTACGCGCAGGTTGACGATGTTTGCGCCGGGCGCAACGCCTTTGAAAGTCTGACTGAAAAAAGGTCCGGTGGAACTGAGGCCGTCACCGGCGATCAGGCCTGCGACGTGCGTACCGTGGCCATACTGATCAGCGGAACTCGAGTTTCCTGACACGAAGGATTGCTGATAGACGACTCGCGAGAACGGCAGGATGCCCTGATACAGGTCGGGGTGATTGTTCACGCCACTATCGATCAACGCTACGCCAATTCCCGATCCGCTATAGTTCGACTGCCATGCGAATTGCGCGTTTATCGCACCGTTAGCATTGTTGTCCGAAGGCGCCAACGGGCGGTCTGAGCTGATGTATACGACATTTGACTGGTTCGAGAGACTGACGATGCCATTGCCATCGAGCTGCGCGACAAGGCCATTGATCAGCGGGAGTTGTCCCAGGATGGTGCCGCCGAGCTGAACAACGTCATTCAATACGCAATCGACCAGGCCGAGCAGACCGCTGCAGGTCAGCTGCGTTCCGGGTGCGTATTGAACGATGACTTGCGCTTGCTGGTTCGACGGCTGATTACGCAGTTCCGGCGATATCTTTGTGTTGTCGGCATAGGCGGACGTTGCGCTGACAATCGTTCCAGCGATGATCAGCAATAAAGCGAGAAATCTTTTCATAATCTCCCAAAGGCAGACCCACATCTGCCGTGTGACGGGCGGAACTAACGGGATTGGAAGTGCAGTCTGAGGTCCAAAGTGGGAGGTATTCGTCCTTGTAAATCAAGGAGTTAGGGGCGGTGAGTGGTTCGGCTGGAGGACAGCTTGTCCCATAGCGTGGGCGGGGGACAAATTGTCGCAGGCTGTGGAGCAGCTTCCGACATGGCGCCTACGGCGAACGCGGGCCAGTTCTGGTCAATGAGAGCCGAAAAGCAGAGCTTCACATCCGCAAAATCTCCTGAGCCCATCGGCATCGCGGCCCACCCGTGAAACCGCCACGGGTGGGGCATCCAGTTCACGCTAGGTCGGACGAAATGCGTCGGCTTGGCCAGCCCCCCATTGATAAGGAATGCTTAGATGACACTTGGGTCTTGTCAGGCCATATTGTATTTGACAACTTCACATATTGTGAAGTATTCTGGTGGGTGCATATCGTTACGCGTAAGCATCTGCGCGACGCGATGGAACGCTACCCGGATGCGGCGAACGAAATCAAAGCGTGGGTGGGCATCGTGGAGGCGGTCCGGTGGCACAATTTTGCGGAAGTCCACGACATGTTTAAGGATGCCGACTCTGTGGATGGCTACGTGATCTTCAACATCAGACGGAGCCGGTACAGGCTTATCACCGTCGTCCACTATTCAAGGACGACGGATGAAAAGGAGACCGAAGGGCACGTCTACATCCGATCTTTTTTGACGCATAAGGAATACGACAATCGCAGTAACTGGGATAGGAGGTTCGGGACAAAATGAGCACAGGTCAGGCAAATCCTGCAGAGATGATTGCGCGCGGCGCTCCCCGCGTCATACACAATGACGCGGAACTTGAGGCGTATACTGACGCTCTCTTCCAACTGACGGCGCTGGAAGACCCCTCCAGTTCTGAAGTGGATGCAATCGAACTCCTAACCTTGCTCGTGGAACATTATGAGCGGGAGCATTACTCTATTCCTGCGGCTGATCCGGCTTCAGTTGTGCGGTTTCTCATTGAACAGCAGAATCTCACGCAACGTGACCTGATTCCTCAATTTGGTTCGGAGAGCGCGGTTTCGATGTTCCTGGGGGGGCACCGGAATCTGACCATAGAACAAGTCCGGAAATTGAGCACTCGGTTCAAACTTCCCGCTGATGTTTTCATCCCGAAAGGGGCCTTGAAAGCAAGAGCCTAATACAACAAGATGGTACGTTCCACGCTGCCCCAGGACCGCCTGTCGAATGGATTTCTTTCGCAAGCCCTGCTTTTCGGCAAGCAAAATTGTACGATAATTGTACGATGGATAGGCTTGTGTAGGCCTTTTGGCACTTTCTTCCGTTTGTAGAATCAGTAAGTTACAGATTCTAAATGGGCATGAATAGTTCGACTCCCGCCGCCTCCACCATAACTCATTTATTACAAATAGTTTGCGGACGGGTTGCGATGCTTTTTGAGTTGGGCGACCGCTGCATCAGGCGGAATGCGACAGCATGCGCACTACAGCCTAGTTGCCGATCATGACGTGCCCTGCTGCAATCGGATGCGTGGCGAAGCGAAGAACCGCTCTGGAGGTTTCGCGTTCGTGCGAAGGTGAGAGGTTTTGGATTTGATAGTTGCAGTTCGCAGCATGGAAAACATTGCGAGTCAACTGGTGCCTTTCGAGAGAGGAATTGTTTGTACCTAGGTTGGAGTTCTACGCCGGTCCGCGCACGATCTTCCTAATCCGGAAATAGCGCCCGTAGAATTGCGCTCCTGCACGGGCAAGGCGCATGACTTCACCGATCGGCAGATCCAAAGCTTGCCCGTTTGGTGCGTCACACAGATGCACAGGCTGGTGAAGATTTTGAAGACTCCCAGCGCTGGCATTTGCCGCGCCGTCCATCGGCCAGAGATTGGTGAAGTCATCAAGGTTCGCGGCATCCGGGTCCCCCCACTGCACATCCTGAACGTGATCTGCCTGCAAGTAGCGACGATTTGACCCGCCGCCGGGGCCTCCCCACTGAAACCCGTAGCTCGTCAGGACAGCACGGAACCGACTTGCGTTCGGACAAGTCCAGGCTTGTCTCGGAACGCCGCACTCGGGATCAAGTTGGAGAAGTTTGCCAATCCGCGGCCAGCGTTCCTCCGCAACCCCAACGGTTCCGTCGCCACGGGGTAAGGGAGTAACCTCGTCCCGCGAGTAGGAGTGTCCGTCAAGGGTGATTGAAGGAGGGTACCAATCGTTTACTCTGGGTTTGTACCAGTCCATAGCAATCGGATCGTTGCGCGTAAGCCCAGTCGGATAGGGGCATTTGGTCTTGGGTTGGCCTGCGGTAGCGGCAGCAATAGCGACGCCCGTCTGAACATTGGTTTGAGCGGCGGTGCCAGTGGTAGTTGCGCTCGGCTGACGGTTGGTTTGAGGGGTGATATCTGTCGCCGGGAGGGCGGCTGGCTCCGCCGCAGGGGTGGCAGGTTCAGGGACGAGATCGGGAACTACGCTCGGGAACTGAGGTTCAGGCGCGTAGTCTACTGCTGGCAAAGCCAACGCCGCAGCGCCCGAGCTCCGAACGATCCGTCCAACGGACGTGTAAGAAGCGCCCTGGCTTCTGCGCGGCGCCGATCCTGAACCCTCGCCGCGAATCACTTTGAATTGAGCACGTCGAGCTTCGGGAGACAACGGCGTCTCCGGCCGTGGTTCTGTCGAGGAGGGCTTCGGCGCAGTAGCTCTTGCTCCGACTGTACCTACCGCGTGAGCAAGCAGGTCCAGGAACACGGCGCGCAAAGTGAGTTGCTGTGCAATGCGGTCAATGAACTCGTCAACGGTAAATCGAGTCTTTCCGCGCACGATGTTAAATACCTCAAGCGCGACAGCATGAGTAATTCCAGAGGCTCGGCCAACGATCAATGAGCTGATAAGGGATGCGGCTGCTTTCCCCCCGAGCTTGGCAAGTGGCGCTGCGAGTTCTCCACCGAGCCGGCTGATGATCGCTTTTTCCAACTGACCACTTAACTTTCCGCCCAAGTTGCCCCCTAGTTTTCCAGCCACTGCAGCGAAGAGAGTGTCAAAGACTACGCCGGCCCAGTCGATCTCTTTCTGCAGACCAATCTGGGTGCTGGTTACTTCTCCTGCGAGGCGCTCCCCGCCAGCGTAGACCGCTCCCCCTAGTCCTCCGGTTAAGGCAGTGGCGGCAGCCGATCCGGCGACCTCCAGCCCTTGCAATACGAAAATGGAACGGTCCGCACCTTTTTCGGTGCTCTCCAAATATTTGTTGAGGCGGGTCCATTCTTCGTTGGTAGCCTTCGCGGCCGCCACGAGATGGTTGAGAGTCTGCTGCACATCTCGTTTGGCGATGGTGCCGTAAGCATCGTTCAAGTGTTTCCACGGCACTTGCCAATCGTCGGAGGGAAGCGATGTAAGACCGAAAAGGTCGATGGTGCCCCCGATCAGATAATTTGCGAAGCTCTCTGCGCGTAACGCCATCAACTCCCTGATCCTTCCTTCGCCAGAAGTGATCCGTCCGCGGATAAAGGCCTGAAATCTTTTCAGGACTTTTAACGCATCATCCTGAGACAACGAAGGTGTATTCTTGACCGCTTCCTCCAAAGGCATTGAATCGACATTGGTAGTTGGCGGCGCGGCCGCGCGTTGCAGTCCGGCAGCTGGACTTTTCGACTGAGACCCCGAGTGCTGTACAACGTGGGTTAGCTCATGAGCCAGCAACCGCTGACCCCAGATGGAACCGGGTGCATACTGCTGCGTGCCAAATACTATGTTGTGTCCGACCGTATAGGCGTGAGCGCCGACCGCCTGCGCGGAGCTGGCCGCGGCGACATCGTTATGAACTTTCACCAGGCCGAAGTCATATCCGAAGCGTGGCTCAAAGAAGGCGCGGGTGGCGGCGTCCAGGGGTTGACCGGGCGAGCGCAGCACTTCGTGCACGATCGGCGGCGCCGCGACGTCCGTCGCTGGAGTTCCCCCCGGCCTACGCTGCAACAGTCCTGCTTCGCGCTTCTGTTTGCAGGCTTCACATGCGCTCCCCGATCCGCCGCAAGAACACTTTCGTTGGAGGCCAGGCGTCTCACCGGAAGTCGAACTCAGCTTCGGCGCAAAATCGGAGCCGGGCATGCGCACGACCTGATCGGCCACGCGGTCAGCTTCCTGCTCGTATTGGTCGCCGGGTCGGTTAACGGTCAGCTTCGTCTGGATTGCCGGCGTGGGACGAGACAACATGCGCAGGACTGCATGGTTGCCGATGGTTCGTTGCAGTCCGGCGAAGTGAATGCGAAGTTGGGCAGCATCTGAGCGAGGTGCGAATTCAGTCGGGCCATCCAGTGCACGAGTATCGGAGTGACGCTGGTTCAGCGTGCGCCGTGGTTTCGGCACAACGGCGGTTCGTGCGACGTCTCTCTTCTGCTCCGATTCTGTAGTGGACGCTTGCAGCATCGTGTATCCCGGTGAAATCACTTACTCTGTGGGTCATGGCCGGGACCCTTCAAAGCGAACTCGTCTTTCGCCGCCTGCTTGACCTCAGCGGGGCAGTCAACTGTCTGGGAACTTTTTGACTCTGCGTAATGCTCTTTCCAAAGCTCAACCGGCCTTTTGCCCGCACGCTCGAGTCTGATTTCTGCGCGTCGAAGAAGCGGGTATACCACCTCGGCTTGAGCGAGGGCTCCGTGCCCTGGCGCAAGAGCTTCGCGTTCTTTGTCGGTGAGTGTCGATTCCTCGGCTTTCTTGAAGCCTGGAACAGCAGTTTCGGCGAGTTTCTTGCCTTCTAACTCTTTTCCTTTCTCGTCGAACCCTGTGTAAAGCTCTCCCTTCACCGCGCTGGGGTTGGAGTTAGAGTTTTGCTCGATAGCCGCTCTGATCGCCTGCATACTGGGGGAGAAACACATTGACTCAATCAAGATCGAGCAGCGCCCCTCCCTGGCAATGTAGTCTAGTGCCTCAATCGCCCGCTCCTTCGCCAGCGCTGTATTGCCCTCGAAGCCGCCCTGGCCCTCGGGCATCGGGCCCTCGGGAGATGTGAATCCCTCGACCGCTGAAACGCGAAATCCTTCTCCAATGTCTTTTGAGATTTCGGCAAAGTTGGCCTGATTGCGCGCGACCACCTCCGGATGTTTCTTGCCATATTCGTTGCTGGAAGAAGTCACGATGTGGCGCGCATAATCGAAATAGAGATTGTGAGTGCGAGGCGCCCAGGGTAGATCGATAGTGATGGGCACGTCACGAGCAGGAGTGGTTACTACCTGGCTGCACTCGTACTCTTCTTCGAAGATTGTTGTTTCGCACTTGACCTCTGGCACGCTTTTCTTACCCGGGGTTACCCGTAGATCCACGGTCGGAGTAACGTGCCCGCCCGGCGGCAGATCGACCCCTACTGTGCCTTGAACCTCTCCGATTGGGGTAGGCACGTGACCACCGACGCGGACCCCGGTGACACCCTGCCGGCCGACGTCAGCTTCGACATCGAAGCCGACTTGCCATTTCTCAGACCGAGTGATCTCCACGTTCACAAAGGGGGTCGCGGTGGCATTCTCGAGGACCTGCTTTGGATTACCCGAAGACAGCATGTCAGGAATAAGTTGCTGCAGTTGGTCCGTGATGTCCACACCTACTTGGGCCGTTCCCTGGGTCTGACCCTTGCACCATTTGACGGTGATGTACCCTCTGGCAAAGTCCAGGCCCGGGGTAACTTGAGTCGGTTTAGATTTTGTCACCGGCTTGTACTTTCGGGTAACGGTGTACTTCGCGCCTGCCGCGCTCGTATAGAGACCTTGATCTTTCCCCTTCCATTCCCAGGAGTATCCGTCGTTCGGCGCTCGCCGTATGGTGGCCGCGCCAGCGCTCAGTGAAGGAATTCGGCCCGCGCCCAAGATGGCATTCGCCGCGACATCGGCCTCGCGCTCCTGAGGGTCGTCGATGGCTCCGACTCGCAGGCTGGCTTGCAGCAATGGAGCGGCCGATCCCTGTTGTGCTGCGTGAGCCAACTCGTGGGCGATGAGCCCAAGCCCTGGAGCAGAACTCGGATTGTATTCGTTTCGCCCGAAGACGATGCGGTTTCCGTACGTGAATGCCTTCGCTTTGATCGCGTCAGCCGCCTTGGCAGACGTATCGTCAGCGCTGACGCGAACCTGGCGAAAATCATGACCGAACCGGGATTCCATGAAGCTGCGAGTGCTTTGCTCCAACGGTTGACCGGGCACACGCAACGCTTCGCGCACGATAGCCGGAGCTTGGCCGGGCACAGAGTGACCCGCGGATTTGCGCTGCAAAACTCCTTCTTCGCGTTTTTCTTTGCAGGCTTCGCATTCGCCTCCAGATCCACCGCAGGCGCACTTTCGCTGTACCCCGGGCGGTTCGCCGGAAGTTGACCTTAACTTCGGAGCGAAATCTGATTCCGGCATGCGCATCACCTGCTCGGCCACGCGGTCGGCTTCCTGCTCGTACTGGTCGCCGGGCTGGTTGACGGTCAGCTTGGCCTGGATTGCCGGCGTGAGACGAGACAACATGCGCAGGACTGCCTGATTGCCGACCGTTCGGTGCAGTCCTGCTACCTTCCGGCGAAGTTGAGCGGCACCAGACCGAGGCGCGAGCCGGGCGCCTTCGCCCAGACCGCAATCGAGTCCGCAGGCGCCGGGGTACCGCGGATGCAGAGTCCGCTGCGGCTCGGGTGCTGCGAGGGTCCGCGTGGGCCCGAGTCGCTCGTTCGATTCGTTGATTGGTGCAGATAACATTGCAACTTTCTCTCAACCGCTCGCCGCCCCAAATATGCACGTCACGTCATGTCCATGATTCCTGGTCATTGCGATCGGCACTGGATTCTAAAAGCGGCTCAAGTTTGGACTGCTTGTTCAAAAGAACCGAAACCGTCGGACTCCTGCCTTACTGTGGGATCAGCTATCTGCGAATCACTAGATTCGATCGCCGCCACGGCACTTCCCATATGCAAGAACTCCACCGGATCTTGAACGGCATTCGTGGAGGATCTTCTCCCGCGATTCCGCACCCAATGGAGCCAAACTCCAGCGCCAAAAAAAACAAACGCCACGCTGAACACCTGAGGAAGCGAGAAGGGTCCGAGTACGCTGCGAAAGTCGCCGCGGAAATACTCGAGCAGGAAGCGGCCAACGCCATACAGGACCAGATAAGAACAGAAGCGACTGCCCTGACGGTCGGGGCGCCAGCGAGCCAGCACCAAGAAGAGGGTCAGTCCCAGCAAAGATGCGTACAGTTGAACCGGATGGATTGGAAGAGACCAGGGGGCGCCCGGTGAGATCCAACCACGATCGAGATGCGCCTGGTAGGCTTCGGTGCCCGGCGGATACACGACAGCCCACGGAGAGCTGGTCAAGGTGCCGTAGTCGTCACCGTTTACCAAGCATCCAATTCGGCCCACGGCGTAGCCAAGCGCCAGAGCGGGCATGGCCGCATCGGCGTAAGCAAGCACTGGCAACTTGCGATAATGAAAATAGAGCCCGGCCGTAAGTCCGCCAGCCAGGAGACCACCATACAGACTCTTTCCGCCCTGCATGAATTGGAAAAGAGCCAGTGGTCCGCCGGACCATCCATGAACAAAAAGGGAAAGCAAATGCGATCCCCAAAGGCCCACCAGGATGGAACCGACCACCCCCCAGTACATGGCGCGCGCATCCAGACCCGAACGCCGCGCAGATCGCACGGCGTAGACGAGGGCAGCCAGCAGCGCCACCGACCACACGAACCCCGGATTCAGAATCGTGAGGTACGGTGATGCTACCCGCAACGGAACTGCAAACAGATTAACTGACATGGCCGCTCCTTAACCTTGACTCTTGCCCTTCCATGGGCGATACAACATCAGCCCGACAACGAACATGCCGCCAAGGAGTAAAGGCAACACGCCGAATCCAAACAGGTGGAGACATCTTATTTGCTCGGTGTCCAGCGGTGTTATCGAAGTGATAATCTGCGCCGCACCGTCGTTAGGTACTGAAAGGTGGTACCAGTTGGGCCCAACCGGCGTGGCACCTTTTAAGCTATGAATCCACCCTGCCACGTCATTATGCGGGATCACGAAGTAGCCAAAGGAAGTCTCCGGTTGCAGAACGGTGTGCTGCTTACCGTCGCTCATGCGCAATTTGAATCCCGTATCGTAATAGGCGCGCACGATGTAGATGGGAACGGTTTGGACGATTTGGGAAAGAGGCAAAGTTGAAACTGTCTTCTGCGCCACATCCACGGTCCTCTTCCCGGGCTCGCCGACTAAACGGTTGAACCGGCTTTTCCAGTCCGTGGTGACTACCTTGGGCATGTTAAGCGCCTCGACGAAAAGGTAGACATCCCGCGAACCCCCGTGGGGACCGCCTAACCCGGCAACGCTCACTTCAGCCGGGGCAGTGAAGTTCGACGCTGACACGAAATCCGTGTTCCTGAATGCGCTCGCCCTGCTGAATTGGATGCCCGGCCCATCAAGCTTAACCATCATGCAATTATGAAGGTACGTGGTTGGCTGCACGTTGGGGCAGGCTGGATTTCCCGGAACGGTCATCCCAGTGTATGGATCTGTTTGGCCTGTCTGGCCGGTGTAGGCACATTTCTCTGAAGGAGTAAGCGTCCAAATGCCTGTTATGTTTCCTTGAGGAGCAGGAGGCGTGCCGCTGTAGGCAGCGATTCCTCCCGGGTTGTTGTCCTGAACGCTGAGCAATTCAGGAGGGTTCTTCCATGAATTACTTGTCAGATCGCCGATTTGATTTCCCCAGTTTGCCAGATAGAACGTGGCCGACAAGACGTTTGGGCTCACGGGCGATGGCGAATAGTTATAGGGTCTGGCAAAAAACGTGTTTTGACTGCTGAGAGATACGTACGAAGAGGGTGAGTTCGTAGTGCCTATTTGGTCGTCTGCCAGGTAGACTCCGGTTAAGCACGTGGTGGGATCGCTTGTGGGATTCTCAATCTGGAATGGGGCCCAAGTGGCCGGGTCGGGATACTGGTTCTGCCCGGTTGTTAAGCTAAGCTGAACGGCAAACTGTATTGGGTTTGACATTGGCGAGCGGGGCATAGTGTATGGGATTACGGCCGGAGCGCCGATTATGGTCGCAGTCGGCTGCAGCGCGAACCACATGGAGAAAGGGCTCGAGGCAGTAGGGCCTATATTGATCCCATTCACGCCAGAGGGATCGACGGGAATGCGCATCTCGACGGCCCAATTGTTGGGACTGAAACCGAGGGCCCACACTCCGGTATAAGCTGTGAGCCAGTTCGGCAGCGTAGTTGCTTCCGTCCACGACGTCGTCCCACTTCCCTGGTAAATGGCCGGGGTGAAGTACAGAAGGGTCGAAGCGTACCCTTGCTCCATGGGCTCAACGCCGCTTGAGTCGGCCCCCGTGAACTGGTTGAGAGTGATTTCGATAATAGTTCCGGTGGTTCCGCCACTAGGCATGAAGCCAGCGTAGAGGGTTGTTGCTTTTTGCGAAATTGGCGCAAGCGGGCCTCCTTTCACATACCAGGAAAGGTAGAGAACGGTTTGTCCACTTTCCACGTTGGATTCAGCTAAGAATTCTGCGTCGCTGATGGTGCCCGATCCGTAGTCGTAGCTAGCAGCACCGACCCAACGTGGATCGTAGGGCTGCAGCGGGGTCAGAGATGGCTGGTAGTCGGGGGACCCTGCGCCTGGGTTCCACCAGTTTGGTTGCGGATTTGTAAAACCCGGGACACCACGAACCGGGGGAATACAGGTCTTCTGTCCGAAGCCGATGCAGGCACACGCCACAAGATAAAACCCTAGGGACAAAACACGCGCGACGATCCTCTTCCATGCCGGTTTTTGCGAAATGTACCTCTTCATCGTAATTCTCCTTATGTATTAGCCTCATTTATTGAACTGTCAAAGCGTAGCTCCTTGTCTGGTTGCCATTCACACCCGCGTTCTGGATCGTGAACTGAGCTTGGCCACTGGTTGCACCGGTCTTCGGGATCAAGGCGAAAACGAGGTTCAGCGGATAGCTCCCACCAGGGGGGATCTGGGACGCTGTGAGTGTAAATACGTACTGCGTCGGCGTCGCGGCAGGAGGCGTAGGCTGATTTATCACCGCCAACCAGTTCGTTGCCTGAACCAAAGCGATGGAGACTGTGTAGGTCCCCGCTACGGTGTAAGTGGATACAAAAGTAACGGTTGCGGCTGATCCCGCCGCTACCGTGATCGACTGACCGCTCACCGCGCTCGCAGGGTTGGAACTGCCAAAAGTGAGACCGATTGTATTGTCTTGGGCGGCCCCACTCGCGCCAACAGTATAGTTAGTCAAGCCGGATGAGCCGCTCGACTGCCCAGACGCGACGGATAGACCAAGAGAAAAGGCGGTGCCGCTTGTGCCTGTCGGTATGACAATGGCGACCAAGATCGTAACTGCCTGATTTGGAGTGAGCGGAACCTGGTTATTGGTCAAAGGATTCTTATTAGCATCAAGCAGCTGAACCAGACTCTGCCACGGGGGCCCAGTGACGGTAGCTGCGGCGGTATAGGACGCCGCTATATTGGCATTCGAAGTAAGCGTAAATGGGAAGTAGGTGGTGCCGGCCGCAATCGGCGACGGGCTTGGTTGACCCGGCGTAATTCCTACTGTCCCCAGGACCGGCTGCGGCAGCGGCAGTACAAGAATTTGAGTCGAGGCTGAGCTAAATTGGTTTTCTACCGTTAGCGTGGCCAAGACACCTCCTTGGGGCGGGTTTATGTTTGGCACAGCCACAAACAGCTGAGTGTCGGTAGAGCCCGACATGAAAGAAGAAACGGAAACGCCGTTAAAGGTCACGCCTGTTGCGCCGATGGAAATGCCAAAGTTCGCGCCCATGATCTGAAGGGTGGCCCCCACCTGGACTTGGCCCGAAGGCGACAAGCCCGTAATCACAACAGCACCGCTTGTGGTTATCTGGGTTTGCTCGTTCAACAGAACCGAGACATTTCCACCCTCTGTCGCCATTGCCAGGTCCGGAATGCCATCACCGTTGAAGTCTGCAGAAACAACCGCGATCGGGTTGACGTTCCCATTGATCGGGTACACTACTGGCGGCTGGAACGAGCCGTCGCCATTTCCTGACAAAACAGAGAACGTACTTGTCCCTCCAAGGAAAGAGGCGCCTGTCGCTACAAGATCGATACCCCCACCTGGGTTTGTGGGGTCGAGATTGGTGGCCACTAGGGATGCTGGTATACCAGAAACGAAGTTCGTATAGTCCGGATCGGCGTTAAAGTCTCCTACGCCCTGATTTGCAAGATTGTTCAAGAAAACCACGACCGAAGAATAAGTAACGCCGTTCTGTTGATAGATAGTACCGATAGCGAAATCCGCATTGCCGTCATTATTGAAATCGGCTGTCGTAATGGATAAAGGCAAAGAGAGATAAGCTGGATTTACACCAGCGGTGGAGCTAAACCCTGCGGGCAGCCCCAGTGTGGGAGTGAGCGAGTTCGGCACAAAGTTTCCTTGCCCATCACCGGTGAATAGGGAGACAGTATTACTGCCAGCGTTCAGCACAGCCAGATCGATCTTGCCATTGCCATCGAAATCGACGGCCACCAGGCCGATGGGGATAGCTCCCGCCCCGACCGATATTGGCGAGGTTGCGGGAGCACTGAATGCTCCATTCCCTCCGTTGATCAGTATCGAGACGGTATTATCTTTGGCATTGGTAACCGCCAGATCGATTCGGCTATCGCCGTTGAAGTCTGCCGCTGCCAGAGCCCACGGCCCATTTCCCACGGCTATGGGCGTCCCGACGGTAAAGGTGCCATTGCCGCTTCCCGTCAGAATGGTGACCGTCGCGTCCGTGTAGCTGGTCACTGCCAGGTCGGTAAATCCGTCACCGTTGAAGTCGGCGGCCACTATGGAGAGCGGCCACTCGCCAACCTGATATGTTGGGGATGGGGCGCTCACGGTAAACCCCCCACTGCCATTGTTCAGCAGGATGAAGACGCCGCCCGACAATGTAGCGACAGCGATGTCGGGTAAACCGTCGCCGTTGAAATCCGCCGTTGTCAAGCAGAGTGGAAGATCCCCGACTGAGTAGTCGGTTTGGCCCCATACGAATAGACTCAGCCAGAACCAACTTTCGAAATCGCTGGCGCGTGCGTCCGAACCTGATGGCAGGATCAGTTGAGTGCAGGGAGTGATTCCATCCGCTCTCAGGCCGGGCTGTCCGTACGCCTGCCCATCCAGATAGACCAATGGATTCGACGAACCGTTCCATATGTCGCGCCCCTTCAGGGTTACGCGCACTCGCATCTGCGCGCCCAGGCCCGCGAGCGAGAGATCCGACAAATAAGGAACGAACTCAGCTGCTGGCAGCTGCAATTGCCAGCTGACGGTACTTGACGCAACCGACGGATCCCCAGGCTGAATCAATCCCACGTAGCCCAACATCCCTTCTGAGGCGGGTGAAGTGGAAGACGAGGCGGCCGCGGTTAGGAGGGGCGCGTAGTTGGACAGCAGATTGTCGGGCAGATTAGAAGCATTAAATAAGATTGGAAATTTCCGAATCGGGATTTTGATGGTCCCGATCCCAGTAAGCCCGCTGGGGCCCACTGATATCGCTCGATTACTGGATGCTGCAGGAGTAGATAACTTTGCCGCCCCCGCAGTGCGCACACGTGAAGTCGTCGGAGCAACGGCCTTCTCTGCCTGCAAGGCCTTGCCAGCGATGAACTGACGTATATTCTCTGGCATATAAGGAATTTCAACCGCGACGATCATCGTTGAATCGCTCACCGAGGGAGCAGCGGGCGCAAAATCAAAGCTGACTTGCAGTGGGTTGTTCCGAAAGGCGGGCAAACTGACAAGGTCGTCGTTCGGCCAGTTGATTTCAGAAATATGAAGGGCCCTGGAAGCCAGCGGGCCGAACGTGGGCCGGCAGTCACTCACGATGGTGCCAGCGCTTCCGTTCCAGCCGATCACGGCCAATGGACAAGCCCACAAGCGCGGACCGTCCGGTGGTTGGGGCGCGTTTAGATAGCGCTCCGGATAGATATTCTGCGGAGTGGCTGGGCGAACCGCAAAAAGCCAGTAGTCACCGACATGGAATTCACTGCCAGGCGATTGCAAAGTCAGCGTAACCAACACTCCGGTGTCGCCCAAGGGCGATGCGGTTCCCGGCGGCGTGGGAGTGACCGGGTTTTGCCAAACGCGCAGAAAAAGCGGGCTCGACGGCGATTGGTTCGAACTGGTGTAATCCGGCGGCAGCGACACGCCGCTCGGCAAGGTAACGGAGTTGCTGTCGGGATCATAGTTGTCGTCCAACTGAAACAGGAAGCCGCTGGTAGCGGCTACATATTGACCGTTGGGCAGATCGGCGGCTGTTCTCAGAACCTCGACCATCTGCGACTTTAACGGCTGATGGCTGGCATCAACGGGTGCAGACTGGAAAACGAGTGTGTCGGCGCTCGAATTTAGGTCGACCCGGTAGAGAAAGGACGCGCCGTCGAATGCCCAGATGAACTCCGGATTACCGACGGGATCGATCCCCGAAATCTGGACCCGAATGAGTTGATTGTCATAATCAACGTAACCTCCCTGGGCTTGCGGTTGACATGGACCTTGATTCTGCCCCGGAGAGGAGAAGCTTACTTGCAGGCCGGCCGAGGATTGGAGCCGCATGGTGGAGGAATCAAATTGCAGGCCTTCGTCCTGCCACTGTGTCTGAGCGGCACTGAGTCCAGAAGCACACGTCGCTGCATCACACGACACGCGCACGAAGCGCTGCAATAGTCGCGTTCGCTGGGCAGTGTCCGGGCCCCCTAAAGCAATGTCTTTCAAATCCTGATCTTCGACGGCACTCACTTCCTGCTCGCGCAGGTAGAGGTAGACAAACTCATTGTCGAGGGGTGGAGAACCGGGCAAGTTGCTCAGACCCACCCAGTAAGGATCCTCGGGGCCGTAGTCCTGCCAATCGGGCTGATTGCTGTACTGCACATTCTCCAGCAGATGGGCCCTGATTCCTCCCACGTACAAGGTGCCCGCCTGGATGGAGAAATCGTACGGCAGGCTCGAGGGGTTGGGCGAGAGCAGGATCTGGTAGCCGTTGTCAGGAGTGCCGCACGGACCAACAACATCTAGCGCTTCTCTGCGCAGTTCTTCGCTCGCGATCTGCGATGCCTCATTCGAGTCCGCCTCGAGAGTCACACGGCCTTGTTGCATGACCACGGAGCGGTACTGCTGCTTTGGATCATAGGTAACGCGAGCTCTATCGCTGCCCATACTTCCCTCCTAGACCATCGGCCGACGATCCCGGTATCGCTGTGCAAAAATGTCGTTACGCTGCATGCGCCAGGACCGCCCCACTTTCGTCAACTAAGTTGCGTGAATAATGACCGGATTCAGGCCCAGCGGCATATATTCCTGATATTTCACAAGAAGACTGCGTTCCTTGATGGGGTTGGCCTGATTGGCGAAAGCCCCCATTTCTGAACCGTCTTCCGCTCCCGCCGAAATCGTCGCCCCTACTGATCCAGATACGATTGCGTTATCCACGCTGTCCAGAAGCTGTACATACCCGGGCTGGCCGAATGCCCGCGAAGTGAACAGCGGCGCGCCCGACTGGATCTGAACGCTCTCATATTGGCGGGGAAGCACGCTGCACTGGGCAGTCGCACTGAACCTCACGCAGCCGTCCTGCGTATTTTCGACAGTCACCAGGTTGTCGAGAATGCACTCACTCGCTTCGAGCCGATGCACATAAGCCTGACCGATAACCGTGCAGCGGCTCAGATTGACTAATCCATTGTCGAAAGCCAGGGCGAGGTCAGCGAGGGCCAGGGGATAGGCCTGCTCCAGCAACAAGCGATTCAAATTAAGCAGTGCCGCCCCTGTGGGGTCCGCGGCAATAAGTTGCTTCGTTTGCTGCGTCAACTCGATCGTTTCAAAAGTTGTGGGGTCATAAATTGAGGGACCGGCGACCACGACATTCAGATCGCTGACGAGGTTCTCGATCAGAGTCGAAGACGGATTTGATCCGCCATTGTTATCGATCTGATCTTGGGTGGTGGCCGACAGCCCGTTCCACACAAATGCTGAGATCGGGTCCTTGCGCATTTGCAGGCGAACGACCAAGCCCAGCGGATCCTGCAGGTCGGACGGGGAGAGCAGCGGCGAATTGCTGGTCGGGATCGCCTGCACAACGCTGTTGGTAATCGTAAGGGTCTCAACCTCTCCGTTGTTGCGGGTTCGGATGGGACCAAGGATGCAGCGGTCGATGAGCAAATTTTCGACCTCCCCTTCGATCCAAAGTCTGGTCGGCGCCAGGTCTCTGCCGTCGATCGATTGCGCAAACACGGCCGCGGGCGAAGCGAGACTGTCCGCGGCAGAAGGTGAAGTTCCGGCATCGAGCGTGCAGCAAGTCAGCGTGACCGTGGTGAAACTGCCCCGCAGCACAATGTCTCCTCCACTCACGAAGAGACCTTCCAGAACGAGGCTGCTGTTGGCGTTGCCGGTAAAAACCCACTCGTTCGCCCCGGGTGGCGATGCAGGCTGGAAGCGGATCACAGGACGGCCCGGATTTTGCGCCATTACTGTTACTTGTTGAATGTCAGGGAAGTTGGGCGCGGAAGTGTAGGTCAGAGAGTCAATCAGCGTAACCGTCCCGAAGGAACCGATAGGGCCGAGGGCTGAGAAGGCTCCCGCTCCTCCGTTCACGGTGGAAGCGGGCGCCGGCGTGGGATTGGAATCCTGGCCAATGATGCGCCGATCGTAAGGACCCGCGCCGATCGGCGCCGAGAAACCATAGTTGTAAGTGACCGTGACCGGCCCGTTGGGCGGCGGTTGCAGTACCGCGAATTGCCCGTTTTCCGGAAACACCATAATCTGGTGCGTGGTCGCCGGGGGCTCGGGGTAGGTCGTGATCTGCGACACGTCAATCAGTTCATAGAAGTTTCCGGGTTCGGTGAAGATGCCCAGTGAATTCGGCTGCAGCGTGACACCATCTGAATCAAGCCGCGCGTAGAGTGGCTGGGCCTGAGGGTTCGCAAGGGATGAAGTCAGCAGTGGAGTGCTGATGGGAGTCGGCAATTGCCACTCCTGCGGCGAGACCCACGTATCAAAGCCGCCTTCCAGCGGACGCGAACCGGCGGCAGCCTGGGCAGAAGCGGCAAACAGAGGAATCTGGCGGCCGGTCGGGTCGAAGGTATAGCAGTTGCCGTTCTGCACCGGCGTGGTCTGATCAACTCCGAAATTCTGCAGTCTCCAAAGAAAAACACCGAGATTGGCGATCTTGAACCAGCCCGATCGTCCTTGGCCCGCGCGAAAGTCGGCTGTGTGGAAGTATTCGTCAAACGCCGAGGGCGGGGACAGTGAGGGCGAGATGCTGAAGGGAGATTGCGCCCGGGACGCGCCGTAGGCATTGCGCAGATCGGCCCAGCCTCCGATGTAAGTGTTGGTCCACGTTCCCACCAGGCCCTGCGCCTGTTGCAGGGTTAAATCGTCAGCCGGATCCGCGTTGGGGTCCAGGATCGCCGGATCGAGGTTGTGGCGAGAGCGTCCTAGTCTGCGGAAGAACTCGACCACGCGCGCGTCCCATCCCGTGATGTCATAAGCGATCTCTTCCAGAATCGCCACCGTACCTTTGCGCCGGCGGTAGTAGATGGTCTTGGCCACGTCGAGCCGTTGTCCCCTCGCATCGAGACTGGAGACGAGGTTGGTCGCGAGCAAATTGCCGATGTAGGAGACCACCCAGTCATCGCAACTCTCAATCGACTGGTCTTCCCACAGCCGGTCGATGCTGCGGCGCAAGGTGGCAGCCTGCGCGCCGATGCGGTTCACGAGTTCGCGCAACGGCCCATTCGCATTGAACTGGTCGGTGTCCAGCGCACGATAAACCGCCGGCAGAAGATTCCAGAGTTTGTCGGCATAGTAGATGCTGTAGTTGTCCTGATTAGGCGCCATTCTGGGCCACCTCTGGAGAAATGTTTAGACCGTTCGTGGGATCGACCGAGAAAAAATACCCTACGCCTGGATCGAACCGATAATCACAATTCGAGCAAGTGGAAGACGATTGTCCGGTTGCTCCGGTGATCACAAGATTCTGAACTGCAACAACCCCCGGAACACTCAAGCACGCCTGATAGACCTGGCTCTGGAAGAGGCTCTCGCCGATTTGCACTACGTTGGAGCCAAGCAACCCTTCGTTTGGATCGATAAGGGCTGCCGTAACAGCTGCGACGACATCATCTTCTACATACTTCGGATCGACCACCAGGGTGAAGTTTAATGTGATCGAAGTTTTCAGCGCCTGGATCACGTTTACTGGACGATTAGGATCGCTGGCGCCGGCTAGCGCAGCCGTGGCACTGTTGACCGCATTCTGGTCGTCGCCGACATATACCTGGACCATGTTTCTTTGTTGAATCGGATCCCATGTCCAGTAGACACAGGCGCGAGCGACACCGGGAGCCTGCGCGGCAGTCTCTTCGTAATCGTCGGCTGAAATCGCCCGGCCAANNACACGGATTGAGGCGCATTGGTCTTGATGTCTGCCGGCGCGTCCGGATCGGCGCCGCCGCCCGCCTGGACCGGATTCAGGATGGCCTTGAGTCCCGGCCACGATTTCAGAATCACTGTAAGCGAACCCGGATCTGGAGACTGCAATCCGCTGCCGATTCGATAGGTGGCGACGACGTTGTTGACCCCAGAGCGCAGCCGGGCTCCGTTCACTCCGTCTCCAAACTGAACATGAGTCATGTTTTGGTCGTCTTCGCGGGTGACGAAAACCTGGGCATTGGGGCCTTGGTTGTAGAAACTCGGGACTTCCTGCCACTCGACACCGTCAACCCAAACCTGCAGTGTGCTTTCGTAATCAAATCCAGAAGTCGAGCTGGCGCTTTGAAGATACGTCAGCGGAGACTTTTGCAGGACGAACTCCTGTCCCGTCGTGATGGTGGCATCGCCGCTTCCGAGAATTTCGTTGGCGACCGTCTTGCCGCGGGTAACCGGAAGGAGATCAAACAGTACGCTTAAAGGGGCAGCCAGGTTGAGCGACGCCAGAGTTAAAGGCCATGTAGGATCGGCGGGCCCCGGATTCGACAGTGTGATGGTGGACCCATCACTCGTGCTTGCATCCGCTTCTGCTCCATTGCCGTTGGCGTCGCTGATCAGGACCTCCTGGTCGCTAAGCGTGAATTGCGGCACTGGCGGGACCAGAGAGATCTGCGTGGCGGTAAGATTCTGCGAGGGCGTCCCAATCAGCGTGCCTACGTCTTGCCAGGCGTAACGAACGATGACGGTTGTTGGGTCGACGTTCGAGGAAGAAAGCGACACGCTGGAATTGAATGTGACGACGCTGTGGACGATCGGGATCGGTATGACATTCGGCCCCGTTGGTTGAACGGCTGGATTCGGAGGCGATCCGTTCGGATTCGCGTAGTACACCGCTTCGGTGTACTTGGTGACCATGGCGAGCACGTGCTGCGAGCCGCCCACGCCGTCGAAAAGAATCGCATCGCCGACCTGAATCTGACGGGTCAGGGAGTCAAGATGCACTGTGAAGGTGCCATCGTTGTTTTTGGACAAGTCGCCACTCGGAAAGTATTGCCATAGATGCGTGGACTGACTGGATTTCTGCAAGCGATAGTCGGAAGCGTTCGCGCCGGTCAACTGAGTAACTGGGGATTGGAACGTAACCCGCGTATTGGCTTTACCGCTCGGATCGTCTTCCTGCGCGGTGGCGGCGACCGTGACGACTGCGTACGAGTCGGTTGCTTCCCAGCCATTCGGCACCAGCAGCAACTCGGCGTTCGCTTTGATGGAAGTGATGACTCCAGCGAGAAGAACGCTTTCGTTATCGTTTCCGACAAGGCTAAGATTATCGGGTGGTTTGGCCGACAGGGTATCAGGCTTCTGAACCGTGGTCTGCGCGGTGAGTTCGAAAATCTGCGGTTGCTCTCCCGGGCCGGGCTTGCTCTGAATCTGAAATCCTTGCGGCAGGGTAAGCGGTGTATTCCCCGTCATGAGTGCTGCCAGAGTCCCGGTGGCGCCGATTCCAGGCCGCGGCCGATAGCCGAGAAGCCTAACCAGACCTTGCACACTCTGGAGAAGCGTCGCCGTTTGCAGGTAATCTTCATTCGCGATGCGTTCGTTGTAAAAGGTGAGAATGTCGGCCAGGTACGCCCACCACTCCACCATCTGCACGGCGAGGTCACCTGTCGCGCTTGGCCTCCAATTGGCTAGTTCCGTCTCGCCGGGACAGCTTCGCAGCAGCGCCTCGCGAAACTNNGAAATAATCCCCCACCCGATACGAGATCGCGGTTTGTCCCGGAAGGTTTGAGATGGTCTGCGGGAACACGTAACCGTCACAAGGACAATTGCTGATATTGGACGATCCGTTCATTTGCCTCCTAGCACGATGACCTGCAACGTCCCGTTGTTCGGCTGACTGGGATCGTTGTCCATTCGCAGGATCTGATTGGGACCCACCTTGAGCTCGTCGGGCAGGCAAGCCCAGGTCGGCGTTGCACCCCGCTGCCGATATTGGATCGATACCACCCCGGCCACTCCGGAGGCAGACTGAATTGCCGCTTCCAGGGAGCTGAGTTCCAAGGGATCTCCGAAGGTGAAGTTGTCGTAGTAGAAAAAGCCATTCGTCCCATTGGGAAATTGGGCGGTGCTCAAGGCGGAAACTACCGCGGCTTGCACATCTCCCTGAAACGCAGTCGGCACCGCGCAAACCGTCACGATCAGATCGATGGACACATAGTCCGGCGTTGGGACATAGGACTCGTAACCTGCCAGCCGATAACGGTTGAGCAGGTTAATGAGTTCAATATATTCGTCTACCGAAATCTGCTGCGTTCCTTCCGGATCAGCGGTGGTGAATACAGTCAGCCAACTGCCGGTCCAGCGAAACACCGTGCCCGCGCGCAAGACCCAGGGGAGCGTCTCGGCCGCGTTTTCGTAGTCGATGGGGAGAACCGCCCGATACTGAACCGCACGAAATGCCTGCGGCGCGAGGCGGGCCACTTGCTGGTTCGTCTGTTCATCCGCACCACCGGTGGCGGCGAACGGATTCGTAACTTTCCTGATCAGCCCTGCAAAAGGATTTGGGACGTTGCTAACCAGCTGAGGGTCGCCGACGTTTGTGATCGCGTCCGCGGCCACGTTGCCCGCGCTTCCTCCACCCACGCGATAGGTGGCCGTGAAAGTCGATCCCGACTCTGGAATCTCCCCGAAGACATCGTCTCCGAAGCGGATGGTGCTGCCGCCGTCGCCGTCGTAGTCATACGATGTGGTGCCGTCCGAGTTCTGCTGGATCCGGATAAAACTCATGGGATCGACGGTGTAGGTATTCTCAAACTCTTGCGAATCCAGCAGCGTCGATAGCCAGGTCCAGTTCTCCGGAGGCAAAGCAGGATTAGCCGGCTGCCGGGCCAAAATAATTTCGGGCAAAGGATCGGAATCAGGCGTCGGCTGCAGCCACACCAGCGTCGTGTTCTGCAAGGAATAGAGATATTGCGTGGTTGAGTTCGGCCCGGTCCGCACGATGGCAAGAGGGAGGTTCGACCCGACAGGCGCGGCGTCGATGGCGAAGCTCTCGACGTAACGTCTCCCCTGGGTGGCGGGAACGATGTTGCCGGCCAGAACCGTGCGGGTCAGGTCGTGATTGAATTGCAGCCCGTCCTGCCAGACGACGTGCGTGATCAGCTCGCCGTATAGCGGATCCTGCTCTTCGTCGGCGCTGATCAACTGAATGGTTTCCCGCGTGGGCGGATCCGCGGTGTTTAGCGCCGCGGTATCTATCAGAAGAGTCATCCCCGATTCGAAGGCGTGTCCTTGCCCTTCAACCCACATTTCCGTGGCCCCGGCTTTCAGGCATAGCTGGCTATCGTCCCAGTAGTAAGGAATCAGTTGTGGCGTCACGACATCACTCCCAAAACGGTTCCACGTGGGACTCACCCGATAGGTGGTGACGTTGAGTTCCAGCGTATCGGGATCGATCAGCCCCGTTCCCGTTTCGAAGTCAATCCAGGTGCCGTCGGGTTGCGGAGCGCTTACCAGCACTCCTGAAGGAATCGGGCCGCTTGTTACTTCCAGTTGCAGAAGCACAGACGAGGCTGTCGCGGGCATCGGCTCGTAGTCGACCAGGCGAGCCAGTCGGATCATCGACCGGCGTTGCGTGGCCGTGTCGATCGTGGCCTCTGCGGCGATGCGATCTTGCGAGTAACTCAGATCGTCGGCCACGCTGCACAGCGCTTCCATGAACATCACCCCGAAATCCGCCTCGGAACGCTCCTGCCAGCCCGGATACCTGAGCGCCGAAAAGTCGGAGAGAGCCTTGCGGAAACTCAGGAAATCTTTCGCTAGATAAGTGATTGGCGGCAGAGTCCCGCTCGGCGGCGGGCAGGGAGCAGGGGCAGTCTCGCAATCCAGATTGGAAGAGCACAGAGCTTTGAAGGAGAACTGGACGTGATCGTAGAAGGGGTCCAGTGCAGTGTTGACGATCTGGAGCGTGTAATAAGAAAAATCGCCAGGCGCCGCGACATGCAAAGTCAAAAGCGGCCGGCCGTCTGTGTCTTCCGACCACCCCGAGCTGGGATCGATGGGCAGGACGGAAACTGTGGGGATGGTTTCTCCTCCGTAGATCGTGGGATTCACCGCCTCTGGCGGACTTCCGGCAAAAGCGACCGTATTCAAAAAATGCACGCGCAGCGTCGTCTGATCGGGACTGGCAATCTCGACAAAATCAATCCCGTTGAGAGTCGTGTTCGCGGGATCAAGCAGTTTACTGAGCCGGTCTTTAGTGGGCGTCGACATGGATCGTCTCAAGACACCAGAATCGCGAGTTGCTGCGTTGATTGCGTTTCCACCAGGGTGTAGTCGATTTCCACCAGAAGTTCTTGGTCGCCTTCCGGTCCCGCACCGACCGTGACGTTCTGCACAATGATCTCAGTCGGCAGCCAGCGGTTCAGCGCCTGCTGCACCAGGATCGTGGTGGTTGCATCGAGGGCGTCGGAGTGCGGCGCGAAGATCATCTGCCTCAGGCCGCAACCGAATTCAGGCAAATCCGCGCGCTCTCCTGGCGCCGTCAGCAGAACTTGCCGGATCATCTGGTCCACATGCGTCGCATAGCCGGTTTGCGCAGCCTGGCCAGAGGCCGGATCGATGCGGAACGGATAGGCGTAGTCGACTCGATTCATAAGCTCTCTTTCTTTTTTTCTCTCTCTCTTTCTCTACTCACCTGAAACCTGGGGCTGCGTAAACATGATGAGTACAGTTCCCTGCACCGACATGTCGGCCGCCACGCAGAGGCCAACGCTGTCTTCACTCAGCGTGAAGTCACTCAGAACCTGACTCTCCGTGTCCGGCTGCACCCATTGCACCTGCACGCAGGGATGAGGAGGAATGCCAATCACAAATGGACATCCTGCAATAAGAAACGTGTCGGAAGCCCGTATAAGCGGATCGCCCGCCGCCATCACCTGGGTGTTCGAGGTAACGACGCTGACCGTGCCTCCGTGGGGGCACATCATGATGCTCGACGTGTTGAGTAAGTTCGCCATGCTAGAAGCCCCCGCCGCCAGTACAGCCTTGCATGCAAAGCCCCTGCATCCACGAGGGTTTGGCTTGCCGGCAATTCTGAATGCACTGGACCTGCACCTCAGCCCCCTCCGCTAACAACGCCGGTATTACGTCCGCGAAAAAATGGTCGATCGAACACAAGCCCCACCACGTCAAATCACACATCCCGGTGGGGGTTCTCGAAATGCTAGGCGCCGTGGCGTCAATGTGAGATTGGTCTGGATCGCATTTCCCTGTTGCCGGATCAAAACATACGTGCTTTCCCGCCGGGCACCCGCCACCGATCGGGATCTCTCGATAACATCGAAAACCCGCATGCATGCTCCCGCTCGCGGAGGTATCCTGGCAGTAGCCCGGATTGGTTTTGTAATAACGTTCGTCGGGGTGAGCCGCGCACAATGAGCTTCCTACTCCGTGACCGGGCGGCGCCGGCGATGCTCCACCCGCTCCCGGCCCGCCCGGCGCCGCAGGAGTGTTGTTTTCTTGTCGTTGCAGCAGCCCCGTAACGGTGCCAACGGAACGGCTGACATTGCCGCCCAGAATCTCTGAAGAGGATCTCTCGGCTTGCCGCTCGGCATAGTCGGACGCGCTTGATAGGTGCAAAGGGAACGACACCGATTCGTTTTGCTGCGTGACATGCGTCAGTTCATGAGCCAGCAACTGCCTGCCACCCGGAGCGTCCGGCCGAAACCGTCCAGAGCCAAACACGATTTGCGTACCAACGGTGTAAGCCAGGGCATCGACTGCTTCCGCCGAATCAGCAGCTCGCGCGTCAGTATGCACTCGTACCTTGCTGAAATCGTGTCCGAATCGCGGTTCGAAGAATGCCCGCGCTTCCCTGTCCAGCGGCTGGCCCGGTGTTCGCAGCACGTCATGAACGATGGGAGGAACTCCGGAAGCAGCTCTCGCTCCGGCGGCAGGACTTCGCTGAAGTCCGCTTTCTTCTTTTTTCTTACAATCGGCACAATCGCTCCCCGCGCCGCCGCAGGCGCACTTGCGTTGGAGTACGCCCGGCGCCGCACCGTCGGTCGCGCCTGGTCGCGACGAGTTCAGGAACCGCAGCATGGCCTGATTGCCGACGGTGGACTGCAAGGCCGCAAGCGGACTCCGCCGGACGGTGCGCACTCCGGAACCGGCGATCGCGCGTGGCGAATGCCCGTGGTTCCGTCGCTTCCCTTCGTCGGTCACCGCATGCAACATCCCGTTCTCCTAAAGTTCTTTACCCCGCCGTCACTTCCAGGGCGCCGTCGTTTACATTCACTTCCGAATCGCTGATCTGTATGTTGCTGCTGCTGCGGGTCAGCGTGATGCCGGAAGAATCCAGCGTCACCGTGTTCTGATTCGAATCCGAAATCGTGATTGTGCCCGCGTCATCGTCGAGAAGAATCTTGAGCGGAGAAGTGGTCACAATTGCTTTCACGGTTGGCGTCGCGTCAGACGGCTGCTCTCCGCTTCTCCAGTAACAGCCCACCCAGATCGGGTAGGAAACATCGCCGCCTTCAAATTCGATCCACACTCCCGATCCCTGCTCCGGCAGAAACGCAACTCCGACGTTAGAACCGGCGTAGGGCACGCACGGCATGCACCAGCCGGTCTCCTGCGTGCCCAGCACCGCGGGCACTTTGGCCTTGATGCGCAAAGTGCTGGCATCAATGTCGGTCACCGAGCCACGGTACTTTCCGTAAAAGCGGTAGCGGACGCGCTCCAGAATGTCCAATACAGCTTGCTCGTTGAATGTGTTCACGGCAGACCTCCCAGAACTCCTCCTGCTCCTGATGGCGCAGATCCCATCGCATTTCGTACCAGGACAAAATTCATTTTGTGCGACTGCCTGTCGATGGTGTGTCGCACGCTCCACACAAAGTAATTGCCCGAGTTTAGACTTCCGGCGCCGTTTATCTGCACCACGCTTCCCACCCGCAGCACGGCATTGAGCCGCGCGACATCCGCTTGTCCCGAACAGCGGACGAACCAGCCCGCCTCGCGCAGCACCGATTCGGCGCGCAGGGTCAGTTCGTCCGCGGAATCCACCGGAGCTGTCAGCATCACTGTCATCGTCTGTCCTGAAAAGGTGGCGAGGTCTTGGTCGTCGAGCAGATCGAGCCCGGAATCAGTGAGGTCCACGCTGACTCCGTCCTCGTCGCTGTCGTTGAACAGAGCCTGGGCAGCTTGCACTTCCGTCGGTCGCGATACGTCCCACTCGAAGTCGAGCGCATCGACTGTCCACGCCGTTGGATCATTGAGCTCCAGCGTGACCACCGGATCGCCATCGACGTTGGGCTTGGCGAAGTAACCAGTTCTCTGCCCCGGTGTGTCCGTGCAGGCAACACGACACAGTTTGCCGTTGCGCCGGGCCAGCAGGCGCAGGAATTGAATGTCGGATGCGCGCTGCATCAGGGTGTGCGTGTCTTCGGTGTGGGATGGTGAATCGTCGGACGTGTTGTCGTCTGACGGAGTGATACCGTAATTGCCGAAAATGGAATTCGCCACGTCCGCGTCGGTCACGTCGACCCATTCCTTTGCGTTCTCTTCAAGATTCATTAGCCAGGAGGCGTCCTGTCCCCAGACTTGCAGAGTGGATCCCGTCGTCCCTTTCTGCAGATGGAGCTTGTTGGTCAGCACGTAGCCGTCAAAAATGCACTCGCTCGACTGCCCGCCAGGCGTAACCACGACGGCCAGGTTCGAAAACGGCTGGAATCGCGGGTCGTTGACATAAGTCAGATCGCCATTGCCGTCGTTATCCACCGGGATCGTCAGCTGAATCGCTCCCGGCAGGTCGGCGTTCTCTTCAACTTCCAGCGGGCCCATCGCCGCCAGAAGTTTGTCGTCGGCCGGATCACCATTCAGCAGGAATTGGAACGTCGCGCTCATAACTCAGGAAGACGCCTCCCCAGGAATTGCGATCAGGTTATGTACTGCCAGAGCATCAGGCACAACAGAGTCGTTGGCATCACAAAGTTGCCAGAATGCGGTCGCATCATTCAGAAAGTGCGACGCAATCAGATCGAGCCGCTGCCCGTTCAGCCGCGGATGCAGTCCCAACAAAGGAGGGTTCGCCGGCAAAGGCAATTGCGTCACCGTGACTGTCGTTCCGTCGGATTTGACCACCTGATACTGCGTCAAGTTGTAGTAGCGTGAGCCGGGAAAAAACATTGTTGTTCTCCTTGTTTCATCTCCATTCTTCATCCCATGGGCAGCATTCCGAGAATCGCGTCCGCGCCATTCGCCAGATTTGCCAAAGCCATTGCCTGCCGGAAGGCCTGCGAATACACGTAGGCCGCTGTGGCCACTTGCTTGAGACTGTCCTGCAAAGCCAACAGTTCGTCAGGGGTCAGCACTTCGAGCGAGATCTCCGCATCGGCGTGCGTCGGATTCAGCATGAGCGCGTCGTAAAGTTTTTCGGTGATAGTCAAACTCTTGACCCGCACCGGTACAATCCGCGACGGTCCCCACACAAACAAAACCGTGGGCAAGAGGAACTGCGGAACCTTGGGGGAGGAACCGGAGGAAGTTCCGCTGGCGGCATTCGTTGCCGCTGCAGAAACTGTGCCCATTAGGCCTGAGGTTGGGAACGAGCCGCTCGGATAAAGCAACATTTCCAGAGCCGACAGACGTGAGTACAGCCCCGAAGCGGTGGCCAAGGTGGCCGCCGCAGCCGAAACCGACCCGACTGCACCGGTCCCACTGTCGGCAATTGTGTCGTTGGCGTCCATCGCCAAATTGAAAGAAAAGCTTTCACCGGGCAGTCCTTGCACGGCCATGGGATTTGCGTGTTTGGTGCCGCCCGATGTCGGATACGGTGTCCGGTCGGGCGCCGAGGGCGTCCAGGTGTGAGTCATGGTTTCCGGGTTGAACTGGAAAATAATCACGTTCGGCGTAGGTACCAGGAACGTCGGCATGAACTGGACGAACGCGCCCCGTAAATACTTACCCGGCATATTCTCGAAGTCCTTTCCTTTTTCCTTTCGACCGTCAATCGATCGACACTTCTGGTGTTCGGCTCAGACCGATCTCTCCAACTGGCCCAATAAATCCGCCACGATCTGGTCCGAGATTTCCTGCAGGCTGCATCCACTCCGCAGTTTGATATTGGATTGCAGAGCGTCGCGGCTCTCCGTGCTGTTCGGTACCGATGCCGCGGCCAGTCCGTCTGCGATCAGGCGTGTGAGCCGGCGGCCTTCTCCTTCGGACAAGCCCGAAAGATGCAAACTTAATCGTTCAATCGACACATCGGACATTGCTCAGTTCCCCCATTCCCCCATCCGCATCACTGTGCCGTTCTTGCTCATCTCGCGGCGGGCCGCGTGCAAAACATGGTGCATGGAGATTCGGCTGCCTTCAGCTCGCGCCAGAAACGCAGCACTCAGCGCTGCGGCCGTGATCTCGGCGCCCGTCATGCTCATCTTGTGGGCCAGAAGGTTCATGTCGATCGCATCGAGCAGTTCTTCGCCACGAGGCGAACGCGGCAACAGGGCGCGCTGCCAGAGAGCCAGGCGCTCGTCAGGGCCCGGCGGCATGAAGTCGAGGATGAAGCGAATGCGCCGCACAAAAGCCTTGTCCAGATCGCCTTTGCGGTTGGTGGCGAGGATCGCGACTCCTTCGAACTGCTCCATGCGCTGCAGCAGGTAGTCGATTTCGATGTTGGCAAAGCGATCGTGAGCGTCCTTCACCTGAGTACGCTGTCCAAACAGCGCGTCCGCTTCGTCAAAAAAGAGCAATACATTCGCGCGTTCGCAGGCGTCGAAAACTTGCTTCAGCCGCTTCTCGGTCTCGCCGATGTATTTGTTGACCACGCCGGAAAGATCCACGCGAAACAGCTTCATGCCGAGCGACCGGGCCAGAACCTGGGCTGCCATGGTCTTGCCCGTACCGCTTGGACCGGAGAACAAGGCGGTGATGCCACGCCCCAAAGGACAAAGTTTCTCGAATCCCCACTCCTCATAGACCGCCCAGCGCAGCTTCACCTGTCGTTCCAGTTCCCCGAGGTGTTGCCGCAAGTGGGGGGGAAGCACGATGTCATCCCACTCGAATGGACACCTCAGCGGAGTAAACAATTCGTTCTGCGCCAGTTGCATCGAATCCTGGAATGAATCGACGACTGCGTTCTGCCCCGCAGTAGCAATCTGCGCAGCCTTCACAATTTCGCCGGGCGTCAGCGTCCACTCCGCGATCATTGGGGGGAGCGGACGAGAACAGAGTTGCCCCCATAGCTCCATCTTCATTTCTGCGCGCAGGGGAGGCAGTTGAACCGAAAACCGCGCAGCCGGGGATTTGTTCGCGCCACTGGCAGACTCCGAGCCAAACAAAATTAGTCCCGAACCGTCACCCATGGCCTGCCAGACACGCGAACTTTGACGATCGCTGCCGTGCCAGTAAAGAACTGCTCCCGTGAGCCGTGCCATGCGGATCACATGCAGTACGCGCTCTCTGGCCACCGGCCTGGCAACGTCGGGCGCGAGCAGCGAGTCTGCATCTGCGGCAATGAGATCAGCCCCGAGAGTGGCGGCAAACTGCCCCGCCAGAGTCCGTTTGCCGGTGCCATCGGCGCCGAGGATGTCGATCTCGAGGGTCACAGCGCGTTTCGATTCTGAGGCCGATTGCGAAACTGCCTGAACAAAATCCAGCATTTTCGCCAGCTGTTGCGGATAGAGACACACCTTGGCGGCGCTGTCCACTTTGGCCAGAAACTGTACGGCTGAGCCCAGCACTGGATCGCTGCTGGCGTAGCCGAGCAGCCAAAGCATAATGTGAGGGTCGGCCGCCCACGGTGCGTTTGCGACCCAGGGATTGGCGTTCTGATCCAAGGGATGCGCCAGGTGCCACTTCGCTAACGAGCAGTCAGGACTCAGAGACAGCAGCGGAAATTTCTGGAACAAACATCCGACCAGCCACGGTGTGGGATAGCACGCTCCGGAGTCATCCTGCAGGTAGGCGTAGACTCGCAAGAGCGACGGATCCGCACCTGCCGCAACAGAAAGGGCCAGCAAGTCCATCTCAAAATCCGAGAGAGCAAATTGTTGCCGTAGCTGCTTCCATGTCGGATCTTGCGAAAACTCGAGATCGGCCATACGAATCTGCTCGCCCAGTTCGCGCGCGGTCGCATCCGTTTGATAAAAAATTTCTTCCTTTGCTGCCGATTCCACCGGGTCTTCGAGCATTCGTTCCACGTCGGCGGGAGAGATGGCCAAACCGGAGAAATTCTCCGCTGGAACCCGGTTTGCCCGAGACCGCATCCACAGAACTCTGCGCTGGGCTCGCAAACGAACCCGCTCCAGCAGCGCTTCCTGTCCAAAGCGTCCGGCAGTTTGTTCGACGACGGTATCCTTGTCAGTCTCAGCGATCATTTCTGATCCTCACCACAAAACCTGAGTCCAGTAAATCTGGGTCCGCTAAAGCTGGATCCACAATGCGGGTGGCGACTCCACCTGGTTCACCCGAATGCGCACCCCATACATTCCGGAGGAAAGGCCGGAGGGCGCTTGAAATGTGATCGTCTCGACATCAACCACGGTGAACTGGCCCGCACCCGGCGGCCCGGCAACGTAATCGAGCGGGACGGTTTCCAGCATCACCTGCGTACTTCCAGCGATGAATCCCATCCCCGTCGCGGTGTACGTTCCGGCCACATCCTTCAGAACGGGGAGTGCGGGCGAACCCGGAGCGTCAACCCGCGCCGCGATGCTGAACGGAGTCACATTCGTGCGATACGTGATGGCATCGGGGCCGGCGTCGCTGCCTACTACGAGCGCGTAAACACCGGGCTGCGGAGCGCCTGATGGCGGAGACCCTTCGGCGTTCGGAACCTCAAGCACCATGCGAGCGCTGGTTTGAATCGCTGCGCTGGGCGATCCCAGATCTGGCACCTTCCAGGCCGTCACTTCCTGTTCGGTCTGGTAATCGGGAGGCAATCTCAGATACGCGCGATAGGACGTACCTGGATTCGGCGAAGGGCCCGAGTAGTCTGTGCCTTGATTCAGGTTGCTGCCGTACAGAAAAAATCTTTGTCCCGGTGTGACGGTCGCTGGAGAGTAATCGACATTCACGTTTTGCGGACTGCCCGGCAAGCTATCGGGGTCGATGAAGGTTGCGCTCGAAGAGGTTCCAAAGAGCCATCCATTCTGCGCGAACGGCGGTGTAGCCGGATCCACAGCGAGAGTGAAGCGGCTCACCTGTTTGGCTAGCACTGGCGGAGCAGGTGGAGTCAGGAAAACTACCGCCACTCTGTACATCACAGACAGACGGAACGGCATCGTCGTCGCCTGCCAGAAGCGGGAGATCGAGTCGACGCTCTCAATCTCCATGGTCAGGGTAAATTCCTCCGGCGTGGACACGCTCGGAGATCCCTGAAACACAACGTTGGTCCGAATGATGGGATTCTGGTGAAAACAATTGAGCACAATGCTGATCGCCTGTTGTTCCTGGACAGCGCACGAGGGAGGGTTCGCGTCGGAAAAGGCAGTCACAAAATAGAACAAATCCAATGCGAGAGGTAGGTACGGGATAGCTTGCGGCCGCGCCGAAGGAGAATTGGGGCCTGGCGGAGTGGGCGAGTACACGAAATTGCGATTAAATTTGTTCGGCTCGATATGGATCAGGGTTACGGTCACCTGGCATCCACCGCCCGCGTTGGCCTGGCGTGCCTCGTCGGGCGTCATTCCAGTGATCGTGAACGTAAACTGCGAACCCCCAGCCAGCGCCAACCACAAGGGTGCCGTTGACCAATACTCTGTAAGCGTGCCGATCAAGAGTTCGGTCACTTGCGACAGATCGAGCACTCCGATTGGGGCTTGCGTCATCCATCCTCCGGGTCATCCTTGATTAAGCCCAAACGAAGACGTAAATCCACGAGACATCGCCGCGACGGCTGCACGCTGCCCCACCGGTTGACGGACTACGGGCGCAGGTGGGGGAAGGATGTGAATGTCAACGTTGCCAATGTGAATCGAGTTTCCCGATGGTTTGAGCTCAGCCTGTTTGCTGGAGCCCGGACTTCTCGGGATGGCACGCAGCGCTGGGATTGAAGCGCGCCGATCCTGATCCGCCCGCCTTTCGCGTTCTGCAACCTCGCGCCCCTCAGACATCTTGCTTCCAGGCTCAAGCCGCACGGGACTGCCGGTTTTAGCAGCGGGATGCCGCAATGCAATGTCGTCCGGGCTCTTTGGCTGCAATAAAGATTGAGACGATTTCTGATCCCTCGCTTCCAGCGTGGCGAGTTCGCGATCTTTTCTGCGCGGCATCTGGGCGAGTTCGGCGAACGCCTGACTCGCCTCATTTTTTCGGCGCCGCAACTCGGACGCAATAGAGGACGCTGCCTGCGAGAGCGGAAGGTTCGCCACCGATTCGGAATGTGAAGCGTTGGAAACCACAGATCTCTCCATCAACGATGCAGATATAGGCGACGTCTGCATCTGGCCTTGCCTCGCGCTTGGCATGTGTGGTTGCGAAATTGGGCGCGGATAGACGGGTGAAAGCTGAGCCACGAGCGGAGCGTCGTCTTTTGAAGAACTTAGGGGAGTGCTTGGCGGCTTGCTTGCGGGCTCGGGACTGCGCTCGGTCGGGTGGATTGAGACTGCAGTCGACTGGACTGAACGTGGGGTGATACTTGGTGGAGCGGCAATGTCTGAAGATGCACTTACCGAATCTGTGCTGACCGCATCCGGCGCAGTATCCTGTGGAGCGACGACGGGATTACGGTAATCGTTACTGCGCAAATCGTTCGCCGGTTGCCGCGGTCCCCAAAGTGGCACACGCGGGGGCCGAAGAGCGGGAGCGGCTTTGGCCGGCCCCGCGACAAAAGTTCGCAGATAAGACACGCGTGCCATCTCTCTAAGCGGCGCTCCCCTGGTCACGAAGCGCGGCGCCATAACGCAATCGCCTGCTGCGGGGCAGCGCCAGAATGTCTTCCTCCGGCCACTTGTAGTACACGGCAAGAAGGTGAACATCCTCGAAGATCGTGGCGGCATGGTCCCGGAGTTCACGCAACACGAACGGCGTAACGTAGAAATGGAACTTCATGGTTGCATGACACTCCGGGCACTCCCCAGCCATGGTTCGCGAAAGGCGCGGGGCTAAGGCTTCCATGGCCCGCTCGATTCGCTGACGCACTCGCGCCGAGACTTCCGCCTGAATACAGCGCTGCATCAACTCTCGCTTCGTAATCGCTTGACGATCGATGGCGCTCATGTCCTCGCCGTTTGGCAGACGAAACCTCACGTCGCTTTTAGCCAGACGGTAAGTTCTTTCTCCCTCGATCTTGGCGACGCCGCGAGGGACGCGCGGTTTCTGATCCGCCAGATATTCGTCAATGTGAAACGAAACGTCGACCCGCGACTTACAACCTGCTGCGGCACATTCCGTTTCTGCTCGAATCAAGTCCCCTAATACTTCGCGCCGAAGCAGAAGCAGCAAGGCTTCCAGGTCAGTAACGGAGAGTTCACCCCAGCTCACAGCGGTGTCTGGAGAAGTGCCGGCGTCGCGAGAAACCCGAACCAGGCGGTCGAATAATTGAAACGCCAGACCCATGTCCAGGTTCCTGGCTTCCTGCAACAGCAAATCTTCCACTCCCGTGGGCTGCTGGACGCTTACCTGCAATCCGCTCACGGGAAGCCTGTGGGTCGACATTAGGTTTCCGCAGTCTCGGCTAGAGTCTTATCGCGCTCCCATCCCTCGTTCTCGAGCTTGATGTGTTCGATGGCAATCGCATTCTGCCCCGCGTCCAGATCGGGGAGCGCCTGGTATTCGGAAACCCAGCAGCGGTGAATATTGAAGCGAAGCACGACCTGCCGCTCTTCATTCAGGAAGTCGATTCGCAGTTCCTGGCGGAGAGTGCTGAGTGAAGTAACGGGCGCGCCCTTGTCGAGCACTTGCGCGGCGTTCGCCCAATTCTCAAAATCCGTATCGTGAGTGATGCCGCGTTCGAGTGTGATCGGCTCGTACTTCGTCCGGCCCAGTCCTTTTCGGATGATGGCGTTGCCGCCTTCTTTGTATTCGATCGGATCGGAAGAGCGCTTTAATCCGGTCACCTTGCTGACCCCGGCGACCGGCGTGGTGCTGCTGGTCCCGGGCACCGGCGTTGTGCCGGCGATCGGGATGATGTAGACCAGGAAGGCATACGACTTGTACGGATCAAAACGTGTCGTGTTAATGCTGAACGGTTTGCCCATGGGAGCACTCCTCCTATGACGAACTCTGACCGGCGAGTTGCGCGATTTGAATTACTACGAATTCCGCCGGCTTTAACGGCGCGAATGCCACCAAAATGTTGACGATGCCGAGGTCGATATCCGCCTGCGTGGTGGTGGTGGAATCACATAGAACCTGGAAAGCGTCGCTTGGAGTATTGCCCTGGAAAGCTCCCTGTTGGAACAGCGTAAGCATGAAGCTCTCAATCGAAGTGCGGATCGCCACCCACAACGGGGTGTCATTGGGCTCGAAAACCACCCAGGTAAGGTTCGCCCGAAGAGTCTGCTCGAGGAACAGAGCCATGCGCCGGACCGGCACATATTCCCACTGAGCAAACGCAGTATTCTCGGTCACCAGCGTGCGGGCGCCCCAAATGACAGTACCGATGCCGGGAAAGTCGCGCAGACAGTCGACGCCAATCAGATTCAAGGTTCCCTGGCGCGCGTCTGTCATTTCCCCGGTATCGACGGCTCCGATTGTGTTCTGGACTATGGTCTGCAGACCTGCGGGGGCTTTCCACACCCCGCGATTGTTGTCGGTCGTGGCGTAGAGGCCGGCCACCGATCCGCTGGGTGGAAGCGGAAATGTGTTGCCGGTCAGTGGATCACCGCACTGCAGGTAGGGAAAGTACAGCGCTCCGTTGGTGCTCTTGGGAATGATCGGTCCCTGAAAGTCGTTGTAAATCGTCGGGAGGTTCTCGCCGAATCCATCGGCGGTGTCCTGAACCGGCGGATCCATGATCACGAAGGCAAGCTTGCGCTCGCAAAATGACAGCGCCTCGCTCCAGACAGTGGTATCTGCTACTCCGGGAACGAGGAGAAGGTTGAAGATGGCGAGCTTATCCAGCGAACTGTCCTGAGCGAAGACCTGAGTGAAGTCGTCAACGCTGAATGTCGTCCAGTCCGGTTCTATGCTGGGTGGATATACCAATGAGGCCTGCCCGACCGGGGTAAAGCTCGAGCCAGAAGTCGCTGCCACGGTAACCAACTGCGAGACACCGTTGATACGGTTTGCAATAAAGTTTGGATCTGTCGTAGCTCCCAGATTCACCTTGCGGTAGGTCTCCGCTTTGGGACCGTAACTGATGCTCACATCAGCGGTGTCATTCGGGTTGGTAACACTCTGAATATTGTTGATCGTGACCGTCATCGACACGATATCCACCGGCTGGAGCCCGGTGAAGGTGACTACTCCGACCTGCACGGCGGGAGGCGACTGCGATGCCAGTCCTTTGTTGTCGCCGCTGGAGTCGTAATAGCTGGGCGGAAGAGCGACTACATAGGCTACGGCCCCGCCATTCAAGAAAAACTGGCTCACCGCGTAGGCAACATGCGACTCAAACACACCGCTGGTATAGAGCCCGCCGAACTGATTTTGATAATCGCTGAAGCTGAATATCTCCACCGCCTGGTTCCAGTTTGCTGGGTCGGTCTGGAAGGGATGGGTGTAGCCTACAAAGACCGTGACCGACGTGGGCGCAGCCGTTATGGGATGTGAGTTGCTGGGTAGCTCCTCAATGTAAATGCCAGGGTAGGTCGGCGTTATCGGCATCTGAAATCCTCCAGTTTGAGGTGCTTGCGCCCCGCAGCTTACAGACTTGTGAAGAGGGATGCGGAAGCATTGCTCGAAGCATTGCCCCCGCTCAGAGTTGTGCTTCCGGCCGCCGGGACGGAATACGCTCCGCTGCTCGGCTTGCTGATTGTGACGACATAGCTCAGTTCACTGAGCACAGATGCCAGCGTGTCGAGCGTGATGTTGTTCACCGTTTTTTGCCACGTCGCTTTCAACGTAAAAGTCCCTGAGCCGGAACTTGGAGGACTCGCCTGGTTAGGGGTTGTTATGGTTACGTACGTGTTCAAAGCGTCCGCTCCGCCACCCCTCGTGCCAAGGACAAACAGTGTGCCGCCAGGAGACCCACTCGCATCGATTGAAAGCTGGGCTGGCGACCCGGAGAAGCTAGCGTTGGTGTACGAAGAATCGGGAATCCCGCTTGTCTGGTCAGTCTCTACAACTTGCACCAGCCCCCCCGCTGCTGCCAATGTGGAGGCGATTGTGGCTGGAGTTTGGTTGGCATAGGTGTCGGTTTCGCTGACCTGGATGCTGAAAGATAGCTGCGTAGGGTCTGGGATCGGTGGGGATGGTGGCGGGGTTGAAACGGTGACGAGCACGGTGATGTTGTTGCCCGCCGTACCAGCATTTGCGGCGCGAATAATCATCGCGGGAAAGGGAGAGGGTGCGGGCGTGGGCGAAATCAGTCCCTCAGCGACCATATACTTCGCGAGAGCCTGCGCCGGCGCGCTGGTAAGGTAGTTGCTCCACACCGGATCGCTCGACTGCAACTGATTGTTGGCAATCGTTAAAGCAGTCAAGGGGATCGAAACGTGTTTGCCGTTCGAATCGGTGAACTCAAACGGTCCGTAGCCGGTAACAGGTACAGGTGAACTTCCCATCGACATCACCTCCACGATTTTCTCTCAGGTTCGTCCGCTCTTCAGGCGATAGTGCGCGTATTCTCCGGACCCGATTCGTTCGAGCAACCCTTGTTCGGTAAGGCGGTCCAACACTTTCTCCATCGTTTGCGGATCCGCGCGAATCTTATTGGCCGGCATCCACCACTCCACGATTCCAGCTGCAGTGTCCATGGCCCGGGGATGCTGCACGAAGTACGCCGTCACGAGCTCCGTGATCGCTTCTTCCAGGGACTTGGAGCCGTGCGATTCTGGCGGAGGCTCAGCCAATTCGTACCCCGTCGGTCCCAAGTGCAATCTGCCAACCAATCAGTCGCTCTACCACCCGAGCTTTGAAATCACGCACTTGGAAGTTCTCAGCGGGAGTCGTCACAAAGTTGCGGGTGGAAATGCACCCGCTGGAATTGACCACGGATTCTCGAGGAAGAACTCAACTCTCATTTTTCATTGAGATTAGGAGATCACGCGGTGGGTAACCGAGCCGCGCCGGACTGCGGCAGTTCACACCCAGAAAACGAAGGGTCAGTCTAACTGGAAGTCAAGTACGCCGAATCGGGGAGACTGGAGGCTCGAGGACCAAACGATTTCGGATCTAGCTGGTACTTTCTGAGCATTTTTCCCAGGTCGCGGCGTTCTTTTCCAGATGCGCGCGCCGCCCGGCTGACATTGCCCCCATGTTCGGACATGAGCCGCGAGAGGTAGTTTCGCTCGAAGATCTCGATGGTCGCCTTCTTCAGGTCGCGAAAAGAGAGTCCGCGGGCAATCGCGGAGTCCGCCATAGCGGAATCAGTGCCACAGAGCACCAGGCCGAGTTCCGGCGCCTCGATGCAATCGCTGCGACAGAGATGGATCCCGCGAATAATCGCATTTTCGAGTTCGCGGATATTTCCCGGCCAGTCCCAGGCCATGAGCGCTGCCGTGGCTCCGGGAGACAATCGCAGATCACCCTTGCCATTGGGGACATGCTTCTTTAGGAAATGCGCCGCCAGCGCGGGAATGTCCTCTTTGCGGGATCGAAGCGGCGGAAGCTTGAGCAGAAACACGCACAGGCGATAGTACAAGTCAGAGCGAAAATTTCCGCTGTGCAGCAGTTGCTGCAGCGGAACGTTGGTGGCCGCGACGATGCGCACATCCACTTTGCATTCCGTACTGCTGCCGACGGACCGGTATTTTTTGTCCTGCAATACGCGAAGCAGATCCACCTGCGCCTTGGCGACGAGCGTATCCACTTCATCGAGGAATAAAGTTCCGTTTTCCGCCTGCTGAATCAGGCCGACGCGCCGTCTTTCGGCACTGGTAAATGCACCTCGTTCGTGTCCGAAGAGCTCATCTTCGAGCAATGTCTCGGGAAGCGCTCCGCAGTTCACCGCGACGAAAGGAGATTCCGCCCGAGGGCTCAAGTAGTGAAGCGCACGAGCAACGAGTTCCTTCCCCGTGCCGGTTTCCCCGATTATCAACACAGGCGCTTCGCTGGCCGCCACCGCGGGCAATTCCTCGATCATTTTAAACAGCGCTGGAGCCCGGCCAACGAGTTTGCTGAGCGCTTGATAGTCGTGCGCTGGGTGATTGGATTCCATGGAGTTCCCCCTGGGATGGATGCTGGGAATTGTGGCGGGGGGCTCTTGCAACCCATAAACAACAGAGCTGCCAGCCCCTCGAATCATCAAAGCCGGGGAATTTGATACTCAAATTGACGTGGCGGATCGACGCCGATCGTTTTTCCGTGCCGCCTCGCATTTCCGACGTCGAAAGCGTGGTGCTCTTGCCCACGCCCCTTGAAATTGCCGCCTGTTGTACTCCCGAAACCACATCTGCGCGCTTGAGAAGCGGATCCCATAANNAACACCGTAGGTCGTGAGCGGGAGGCTCAAAACCGGTGGCAATCAGACCCAGGGAAGTGCCGTTCCAGCAGTCGATTTGGCGCGACAAGCAGAGCGAGTCTAGTAAGGGTGCGCGCGCCAATTCCCGAGCAAAAACTCGGCGGATTATATGCCTCGGAACAACTAAAGACCGCAAGGCCTGAGCATTTGTTCGGAATTTGTAACTGAATCACACCGCGCCGCCCAGCCAACGCGGCGGAATCGGCGTCTTCGTTTTGTTTTCCGTCATTTCCAAGCCGGCCCGACGTCGACTGGCGAAGCTTCAATCCGCTCTAAGATACCAGGCCCATGTTACGAATTCCGAACTACGATGGAATCACCGCACTGTTCGAGCTCGGAATCGATTCCAAATCCCGTTCGTCCAGACGGGTAAACACTGGATACTTTACCCGCTTAGCGGAATGCCTCGCGGACGAGAGCCGGCGTAGGCACTTGCGTCAGTACCGTCCAGCGATGCGGCACCCGGGCCGAATCACCCCACGAGAAGTCAGGGATGCGCTGCACGAAAATTCCATGCTTCGCCAAAGTATTGCCCACAAAGCGATCCTCGGCCCAATCGCCGTTTGGCAGGGCATTTGCGATGATCATCGCGGCTTTGCGCGACAGCCAATAGGCGCCCCCGGATGCATAGTTATGCGGATAGGTCCCTTTAGGTTTTGCTGGTGCGCCGGGCGGCACACTTGAACCGCAGTCGTTCGCGGCGATCACGATGCCCGCATAATCATGACTGGTCGGGTGAAGCTGATCGACACGGATACAGCAATCGTCATCGACTTTGAGCACCCGGTTATATCCTTGTGTTAAAGCCCATTTGCACATGGCTTGGGTCTTTTGAATGAGCGAGTAATAATCATCCGGCACGCCGAGACGTTCGCCATCGAAGATCTGCACGTCGTAACCAGCGGCAACCGCCCTGGGAATCCAGGTTTCCTGCTGCGCCTTCAGGCGATCGGCATTCGCTTTGCAGGTGATCACAGCGACCAGTATTTTTGGCGCGGGTTTAAGCGCCGCCGGAACTGGATCATCGAAGCCGAAGTAGTGCTTGATGCCGCGCTTGTCAAGGAAGATCTTGTGGCCCAAGCTCAGCGCACGACCACGATACCTTCCGTAGTCGGGGTGCTCCTTGCTTCTGTCACGGGGCAACTCGTTGATATTCACGCCTGGCATCCAAACAACCATCTTGCCCGCGTCTTTTAGCGTGAGGAACCAATCGCCGTGTTCGCCGCCGATTTTCATACGCTCGTCCCATGGAAACAGTCTGATCGACTGAGTACGGGCCAGGAAGTAATTCACGATCAGATCTACTTTGTAGACTTCGTACTCATTGCTGAGTGACGAAGCACGTCTCGGTTGATCATTGGATGAGAAGAGGCGCGTCTCCTTGATGTAGGAGCCGGGCATCAATTCCAAAAAACCCTCATACGGCTGATTATTATGATGGCCCCCCGCAACATCGACACTCGGGTGCTCCTCTAACACCCTCACCAGCTTCTCGATGCCCGCACGTGCTTCACCGGTGCCAAAATCGAAGTCATCCGATCCCATGAGCAGATAACTGGTCGTGCAGGCCTTTACACCCGCGTTGCGCTTCGCAGGTAAGCCCGAGTCGAAAGGGAGAGAGATGAATCTGCGATCCGCCCCACTGCCCAGGTCCTCGCCACCGCTGTCGTCGACCACGATGACCTTGCACTCCGGGAGGTTTTTCTCGATCCCTGCCAGGCATTCCTTCAGGTAGCCGGGGCGCAGGAAACTGGTGATCAGGATGCTGACTTCGTGCAGCATCTCTTTTGCTCGCCGCCTGGGGCCGCCATCAGAATTCGCTGATTCGCCAGCGGAGCAAGTTGCAGTATCCGTCACCGTCTGTGGCATTCCTCCTCCCAAAATGATGGAAAGCGGCTGGAGGATTCGGAGCGCGGCAGTCTGCGCCAGATCGGAACTGTCACTTGTTCCAGGGATAGGCCATAGCCGAAGTCCAGGGTGTTCGAGATTCTGCGGTTCAGCAGTTTGCATACAGAGAACGCCGCCCACCCCCCTGAGCCTCTGCATGACAGCGTCGTCCAACTCACCTCCAGTGAGCACGACAACTGCCTTCTTCCGCAGCTCCTGCAGCGAAGTATCGGATGCGAACGCCGCTGCGCCAGGCGTACCGAAAATGACCATGGCATCCGTAGACAATCCATTCCCGCAGTCCCACGTGCCGGTGAAACGCCGGTGTTCAACCTCCACATTTGTCAGGGCTGCAATTACGCTCCCAATCTGATCGGGTGACCACTTGTCTGTTTCCTGGGCAGATTCACTGACGAAGACAACTCGCTTTCCTTTCCAAGGGCACGAAAACAGTGGCTGCGGAGGATAGCGGTTGAGGTAAGAGTTGCGCTCGCGAATAAAACGCATTTCCCTTAGTGCCGCGACATTTCTTGCGTAGTAAGGGTTAGAATCACGATGCGCCGAGCCTCCGTTGGCGCCGGAATTCAGATGAAAAAGATGATAGAGGAGCTGGTCTTGCCGTTGAACCACTTCGGCGCGGCCAAGCAACCTGGCCTTATGCCACCAAGCGGCATCTTCGCCGCCCCAGCCACGGAACACTTCAGAGAAGCCGCCGTAGGTGAGAACAAATGATTTTCGGACAAGACCAGCGCCACCACACACATACAGGGGGCGACAAGCCCTTGCCGGCGTGCAATCCGTGGGGCGCACCTCCCCATTCATTACCTTTTGACTGTCTGTTTCCGAGAGATAGTTGACGGAGACATACGGGATCAAGTAGTCGAGTTGGCGGGCGCGCATCTCCGTGGCTGCATTGCTGACGAAGTCGGGAGGCAGGATCAGGTCGTTGTCCATCCACAGCACTAAGTCGTACTCGGCGATTGAAGTTCCAACGTTGAGACAGCGGGCGCGCTCAAATACGTCGTCGTTTCGAACAAAGATGTACTTATCCGCCCAGCGGCGAGCCACAGCTTCGGCGTAGGGCACAGTACCCATGTCGACGACAATAACTTCGTTCACGCCCTTGCACTGCCGCAGGTTGGCCAGCGATGCCCTGAGTTGCGGCAATCGCTCTTGCCCGCCATGGCACATGACTACGCTTAACCCTGGCTTCATCTGCTTTAGCATCATCTCTGGAAGCATAACTTTCTCTCCGCTGCGTTCTGGGACGGTCGAAACGGCAACTCCGCGGTGCTTGTTCGCGTGGCATGCAAACGCACGGGCCACCACAGGCTCCCAAAAACTGTTCCACTGACGTGTGAAGTTCCACTGCTGCTCCATGAACATTCGATTGCGGGCGCCCTGTACCGCCAACGCTTCGGGTCCTTGCTCGATCAGGGCGGCCAAAACGGCTTCAAGGCCGTCGAGGTCCGCATACACAAATGGCACGTCTTCCGTGCCTCCCGCACAGTAACGAAACATTTCTTTTATGGCGGGGAGCTTCCCAATACCATTCACCACCACGCAACCGCACGCCAGTCCCTCCAGACTATTACGGTGATAGCTCCCGGTCACACATTCATCGATCACAATATGTGCCCGGCTTTTCATGGCCAGCGATTCGCTGTGGGAAAACTGCCGCTCCCGCACAACGTCCAGTCGTAGAGGGAACCTACGCGCCAGGCTCTCCAGGGCTCTCATTGTGGTGGCGTAGCCCTTGGAATGCCAATACAACCGGTGCCCGAGCGGATAGCGCTCGTGCTTCCCAGAGGGCGTGTAGCAAATCGTGACGAGTGGGTCCTTCTTCCCCGGCCGATAAGCAGACTCCCACAGAGGCACTGGGTTTGGCACCGGGGCCCAGCCCTGGAATTCCGCCAGCGTTGCCTGGTACTGGCCCGCCACTACTCCCGGGAATCCTTCTTGCACCATGGCAGTGTCTACATTCCACATGTAGTTGTGGGCCATCGTGATGATTGGTTTTTGTCGCAGAGAGTTCCTGTGCTGCGGTTCAATCTTTCCGTTGTGCACGATCACCAGGTCCGCCGCCCGCAACAGATTTTCCGCGACCGAGGGCGACCGTTGCCATTCGACATCACCCTCGAAAGTAACTCCGTTGCCATAGCTATTTGTCGCCCACACCGTTCGGCATTCATGGACCGTGCCTGCAGCGATACATCGAGACAGAATCGCCGGTACTCCGGCGACGGGCGTGGTGGCGTAGGAGACAATCCGGAGCGGCTTGGACTTGGCGACAGGGAAAACATTGGGGAAGGCTGCTGCGATTGGAGTCGGCTCTGGAGCTGACTCTGAAACCGCCAGCGTGGTCACAACCCTCGCAGCGTGGGACGACAGCGCATCTTTCATGAAGTCTTCCGGCGCCATCTTGGGGAATGCCGTCAACCGACTCTCCCGGCTCAGATTAAACACTTCAATGCCCCTTCGCCGGCAACTCTCAAAGAGCTGTTGGTATTCGCGGTCGATTTGCGGGAATTCTCCCGCCAGCGAATGTCTTCCGGTCGGAGCAAAAAAGTGATGGTCGGTAAAATCGACTCCAATCAAGCCGATTCTTCGTGCTCCCATGTGCATCGCAAGACACAATGCCGGGTAGGGCGAGTTGCGAGTGTAAGGCAAGGAATCGGGGTCCGACAAATCCGTTCCACCCTTGCGCCCCAGGCGAAACCGCACGACATGCGGATGGGAAATCCCCAGATCCAATTGGGTGAAGACAACCTTTGCCCGGCTCTGTTCCACATACCGGAATCGATCGCCGGTGAACTGCTGACGTGGATTTAAAACCATCAGGTAGTCGGGATCGAACAATCTTCCAACATCATTGACTCCAATCGTAACTACCCGCTCAGGTGCAACTATCTGCGAGAGTGACGAACCGCAGCCGCAAACCAGCAGGGTTTCGCCAGAGTGGCAACCGCGAAAATCCTTGAACTCGCGAGGCAATCGTGGAGCGATCTCTCGTGCGGCTTGCGTTGGATGGTCGACGTACATCGCTCAACCTGCACCCGGCGATATAGAGGTGTCTTTTTTTATCACAAATCCCGACCCGCGTTAATTTTTTCCGGAAAAATTCGCTTTGGCGGATACCATGGGAGAACCGGGCCGCCTAAATTGTCAGTGCGTTTAGACCATTAGCGCGCCCGCCCGAGCAAGAACTGTTGAGCTAAAGCCCGCGGACAAGGCATTTGCGCGAATAACTCTCAGAAGCGTTTCGCGATTTGATCCTGAGCCGCGGGGAAGTGATGGTGAATCCTCCTTTCTGTGAGCCTCCTCGGAAGAGCACCCTGAGTCCTCGTAACGAGGCCAAGTTCCCGGATCGGACCTTGGCATCCCGGATTTTTTCCTGCTTCGGATTGTTCTAGCTCACTCTGGTTCGTGGTGGCACCGCGGCAGCGATTCCCTTCGCCCCAAACGTTTCTGCGTTTGGCGTTGCCAGACTGCGGGCAGGGTACGATGGCTGCCCGTCAAATGCCCGCGAACCCGCGCTGCGCGCGCGTTTTCAGGCGCAGCGGCGGAGTCCTCTTCGCTCCCCCGAATAGATACGACCCTTAGTAAATCGCCAGCTGCCGCAAATTTCAAAAGAGACGCGACGTCTGGAAATCCAGGTGCTTAATTCCCTTCCGAGTGAGCGGCGCTCCTAAGAACGCTCTCAGCCAGCAACAAATCTTCCGATTGGATTCGAGGTCGAAGCAACCATGTCGAAAGTAAGTATGCCCAAAGTTAGAACCGCTATTGTGAGTCTGCTTGTCGTGGTTTGCGTTTTCACTTTTGCCCGGTGGTTCTCGGCTGCGCTGGCTGCGAATGCCATCGTCTCCACTCTTTCTCTGGCGCTGATCCTAGTTGTAACGATCGCCGGAATGGGCTCGCGGTGGCGGGGCGCGCAGGAGCCGCGGAGGCGGCTTCGCGGGATAGTGGTGGTCGCCTGCCTGCTCATTCTCCCGGCATGCCTGCAGGCGCAAACCGCGCACTTCAGCGGCGGGCAAAGCCCACTGGGCAGCGGGCTGTCCGGCCCCGGCGGGGTGGCGGTTGATGGAAGCGGGAATGTTTACATCGCCGATACCGGCAATAACCGGGTGCTGATCGAAACCCTTTCGGCGGGCAGCTACACCCAGAGCACGGTGGGCAGCGGCTTGGCCACCCCTGGCGGTGTGGCAGTGGATTTAAGCGGCAACGTTTACATCGCCGACACCGGCAATAACCGGGTGCTGA
>PLUI01000035.1 GCA_003164855.1 Acidobacteriaceae bacterium | reverse complement strand
TCAGTGTCATGCCGTCAAGAAACTCCATGACGATGAAGGACTGACCGTCATGCTTTCCGATCTCATGAATCGTGCAAATATTGGGATGATTCAGTGCAGACGCGGCACGTGCTTCGCGGCGAAAGCGTTCGAGCGTCTGTGGGTCTTGGACTACATCCTCTGGCAGGAATTTCAAGGCGACCAACCGCCCAAGCTCGGTGTCCTCGGCTTTGTAAACGACACCCATACCACCGCCGCCTAGCTTCTCAACGATACGGTAGTGCGATATGGTTTTGCCGATCACCACCAGACCCCAGGCCCCGGTCGATCCATCTTACGAACGCTGCATCCGTCAGTCAACGAACGATGGCACTGGGTAGTGGTGCAGTTCAAACGGCACCACTACCTGGCACTGACGAGCGTCGAGCCCTGAGCGTAACGATTCTGAACGTTGGTCGGAAAACCTTCCTTTACAGGATGAGGTAAGGGTAGCCCGTGATCCACCCACGACCGTCAGTCTTTGTCTAAGAAAACAAGGCACCCACAGTTAAAAGGCGGAAGCAAGAGTCGGTTCTCTCTCTTCATGCCTGGTCTCGGTCATGCCGATTGAGAAGAGGAACCGCCCGGCGTAAGATCTCGTCTGCTCGGGGGACTTGACCCGACCGCTCAGGTTGTTCTGAAAACAGTCGGTGGAGAGTCCAATGGCGGCCGTATATTGCCGTGCCCGCGTTATCGTGCTTGCGCTCCTAGTCACGACTGTTGCTGCGCAAGAGATGCCGAAGGATCAGCCGCCTCTTTGGAGCGCCAGGCCCGATGCCGCTGCCTTCGAGAAAATGGAAAACGGCCGCCTGGCGGCGGCCCAGCGTGCGGTCGATCAAATCGTCGCGGTTCATGGTTCGAGGACAATTGAAAACACCCTGGCTCCGTACGACGAAGCGTTCGAGGAGATCGATGACGCGATCAACATCGCCGATCTACTCGGGGACTTGCATCCGGACGCCGCCTTTCGCGACCACGCCGCGGCGATGAAGACCAAGGCAACTAACGCACAAGCCGCCCTAAGGCAAAATCGGGTGGTTTACCAGGCCCTAACCAGCCTTGACTTGTCCAAGGCCGATGCCGCCACCCGTTATTACGTTCAGCGCCAACTGCTTAAGTTTCGTTTGGCGGGCGTGGACAAAGACGAAGCGACGCGGAGCAAGCTTAAGAAGCTGCAAGACCAGCTCAGCGAAGAAGAATCCGCGTTTAGGCGGAATATCGCGGACGATCAGAGGACCGTCGAGGTGAGTGACGTTTCAGAGTTGGACGGTCTGCCGCAAGACTTCATCGACAATCACGAACCTGGTGCCGGTGGGAAGATTCGCATCATGGCTGACGAGGCCGACGCTTTGGTTTTGAAGTTCGCCAAGAGCGAAAGCCTCCGCCGCCGTTTCCGGGAGGCTTACTGGTACGGCCCCGCTTATCCCAAGAATCGAGAAGTGTTGCAAAGCATGCTGCGAAGCCGTTTCCAGATCGCCTCGCTGCTTGGGTACTCCTCCTGGACAGATTACAACGCGGCGGACAAGATGATCGGAAGTGGAAGGTACATTGCAAAGTTCATCAATGAGCTCGATGCGGCTTTGCGCCCCGTAGCGGAACGGGAGTTCGCCATGTTGCTAGCCGAAAAGCGCAAAACCAATCCCGAGGCAACGGAGATTGCAGCCTATGACTACGACTATCTCTCAGAGCTGGTCAGCCGCTCGCAATACGACTTCGATTCACAAAGCGTCCGCCCCTACCTCCCGTACAACCAGGTGGAGAAAGGAGTCTTGGACACCGCCGCAACACTCTTCCACGTAAGCTTTCGCCAGGAACTGAATGTGCCTGCCTGGCACCCGTCGGTGGAAACCTGGGATGTGATCGACAACGGAAAGGCGATTGGCCGGTTTTATCTCGACATGCATCCTCGAGCGGGCAAGCACACTGGGAACGCGATGGACCATGTACTGGATGGAGTTCGCGGCAGGCAACTGCCGGAGGCGGCTTTGGTTTGCAATTTTCCTGAGCCGACCGCGACTGACCATGGGCTGATGGAATACGACCAGGCCGTGAGCTTTTTCCACGAGTTCGGCCATTTGATGCACTATATCCTCGGCGGACAGCAGCAGTGGGCAGGCATCAGCGGCATCAGCATGGAACACGACTTCGCGGAAGCTCCCTCGCAGATGCTGGAGGAGTGGATGCGCAGCCCACAAGTGCTTGCCTCTTTTGCGCATCATTACCAGACGGGCAAGCCCATTCCAGCCGATCTGGTGACACGCATGAATCGGGCCTCCGCTTTCGGGAGGGCAAACTATTTTTCTATCGAAAACGCTTGGGCGGCAATTTCCTACGACCTCCACAAAGACCGGCCGGAGGACATTGACCCGGATGCAATTTCCCTCCACGATCTCCAGCATTACACGCTGTTTTCGTATGAGGCCGCCGAAGCCCACGTTTACGCATCCATCCCCCACCTTGGCATGGCGGAGTACTCTTCCGCTCTTTATACCTACCTGTTCGATAGGGTGATTGCTGAGGATTTCTTCCAGCAGTTTGACCAACATAACCTGCTGTCTGGCGACACGCCCATGCGCTACCGGCGCATGGTGCTGGAGCCGGGTGGGTCGATGTCCGCCAACGATCTGGTCAAGAACTTCCTCGGCCGTCCGCAGAACATGACGGCCTTCCAGAAGTGGATGGGCGAGGAATTTGAGAACGCACCCCAGAGCAAACCGGGGAGCGAACACTGAGGAAGAGTGCGACAGGCTAGCCGTAGACGCGATCGTGGGTCATTCTTGCCACATCAACTCGGTTCCGGACGGATTTGTCGGCAACTCGGAAGTAGGCCAGTAACGGGCTTCGAAAAAGTTGGCCAGATCGGTAATGGTAAGTCGGCATATCGTCACTGATCGATGAGTGACGAGATGCCCGTTTCCGACGGACGAACTGATAACTTCCGGCTTGCCCGTGACTCGAGCAGAATGCGTATCCAATCGTCCACTCTCTCTGTGATCCTCAAGAGGGAACACCGGCTAGTAAAATCATCCGGGCGACGGCTAGTTGCGGTCTCGTTTGACGACGCGGCCCGGTTTCGCGCCCGTGTGCACGCCGTTGTGAACCACCTCTACGCCGTTGACGAAGACTTCTGAAACGCCGGTCGCCAATTGGCGCGGCTTCTCAAAGGTGGCGTGGTCCTGGATCGTGGCGGGATCAAAGACCGCGATGTCCGCGAAGTATCCGGGCTCCAGCTGCCCGCGGTTGGCGATGCCGAGATTGGACGCAGGCAAAGAGGTCATCTTACGCACAGCCCCTGCCACGGTCATGAGTTTTTCGTCACGCACATAGCGCGCAAAGACGCGGGCAAAGTTTCCAAAAGCACGCGGATGCGAGCCGAAGTTCAGGAAGACACCGTCGACTCCCTCGGGCCAGTAGTCCGAGCCGAAACTCATCCACGGCAGCACAATCTGCTTGGGGATGTTGTCTTCGCTCATATCGAAATAAACGGCTTCTACGCGCGAATCGTCTTCAACCACAAGATCCATCGCTGTATCCTCCGGCGTAGAGTGTCGCATGCTGGCAACTTCAGCGAGCGTCTTGCCGGTTAATGGCTTCAGCTTGTCGCTCTTGAAGCCGATCAGGAGAATCCGATCGGGTGATCCGACAGAGAGAAATGCATTGTCGTACTTGTCGGAATGCATGTCTTGCCTAACGCGCTTCCGTATGGCGGGATCCTGCAGCCGCTTGCGCCATTCTTCGAGACCACCTTCCTGTACCCAGGGTGGCATGGCCGCATCGAGGCCAGTGGCACCCGCCGGATAGTTGTACATATCCGCCGTAATCTGAAGGCCCTGGGCGCGAGCGGCTTCGATTCCTGCGAGCACTTCCGGCAAATGGCTCCAGTTCTTCGCGCCCGCGACCTTGAAGTGGTAAATCTCTGCGGGAATGTTTGCCTGGCGGGCGATGGCGGCCAACTCATCGATAGCTTCCATCTCGTGGTCGCTCTCATTGCGGATGTGCGAAACATAAATGCCCTTATACTTGGCTGCGACCTCGGCGAGTGCAATGAGTTCGTCCGTTTTGGCATAGCTGCCGGGCTCGTAAATCAGAGCGGAGGCCACGCCCAGCGCTCCATCATCCATGGCTTTTGCTGTCACCTCGCGCATCCGGTCGAGTTCGGCAGGCGTGGGCGCACGATTCGCCCGACCGAGCACGTAGATGCGCGGGGTCGCGGCTCCGATGAAGGACGCGATGTTCGGCGAGATGCCATGCGCCACCAGCGCTTCCAGTCCTTCATTGAGCGAGTGCCAGGTGACGTCGTACTTGATGTCAGACTGCTGGCTCGTCATTTCCGCGCGCATGTCGTCGGTGAGAGGGCCCATCGACTCGCCTTCGCCGAAGATTTCCAGAGTGACCCCCTGCAGAAGATCGCTGAGGCCGCGGCCGTCGGCAAAAAGTCCTTCGTGGCTTGACATCATGTTGATGAAACCGGGCGCGATGACCTGACCGTGAACGTCAATATCGATGCGTCCGCGATCGGCGGAAACGTCGCCGGTTTTGGCGATCTTGTCGCCACTGATCGCCACGCCTCCGGATGTGCAGGGTGAGCCGGTACCGTCGCAGACCAGCCCGTTTCTCAGGACGACATCGAAGTTCGGCTCGCGCGTACAGGAGATCAGAGCTAACGAGATCGCTAGCAGAAGGAGCGTTCGACGCATCATTGAATGGAGTGCCAATAGATAGTACCTCAGTGGAACAACAAGTGGTTTGTCGGCAAACCTTACCTAGTCGCGTTATGTCAGGTTTGCCCGTTATCCGGGAAGAACCGTCAGGAGTGGGCCCCCTAAACCGAGCATTGTTAACTGAGACGGCGAGATTACTTCAAATATTGGTCCATCCAATCGACCCAGAGCCGGTACATGTCGGACTCGTGCACGGGGAAGTCATAAGGATAGTGCTCGGCCACGGGCATGGCGATGAATTTCACGGCGACGCCGTTGTCTTTCAGCGCGTGGTACAGCGCGTAAGCATTAGTGATGGGCACCCGGGCGTCGCCGGTGTCGTGGAGGATCAGCGTAGGCGTGGTGATGGCGCTCGCATAGGTGATGGGCGATTGTTCTGCGTACGCTTTTGCATACTCCTTTTTCCACGGCGAGCCGCCGAACAAGAAACGGTCTTGGACGTTATAGTCCGAGAGATTGTAATCATCGAACGCGCTGTTGTCGGCGGCGGCGGAAACGGCCGCCTTCCAAATGTGGTAGTGGCTAATAAGCCATGAGGTCATGAATCCGCCATAGGAATCCCCGCCAACGCCGATACGCGATTCGTCGATGAAGCCTTGCTTCTCCAGTGCTGCAATTCCTGTCATGACGTCGCGGCCGGGGCCGTCCCCGGCGTCGTTCGCAATGGCCCTCTGGTACTTGTTGCCGAGGTTATCGCTGCCGCGGTAGTTCGGCTCGAAGACGATATAGCCGTGTGATGCCAAGAGCTGCGCGAGAACGGAGTAGAAATCCCCCGCGATGGAAGCATCCTGCGGGCCGCCGTGAATCCAGAGAACGAGCGGGTATTTCTTGTCGCGCGAGAAGTCTGGAGGGTAAACGACGATGCCATCTTCGGCGAAGCCGTCCGGCCCTTTCCATTCGAAGGTGTCAGTACGACCCAGGTTGAGAGCTGCAATCCCATGATTGAAGTCCGTGAGGCGTTTCAGTTTGGCGGCCGGTGACGCAAGGTAATAGAGCTCGTTCGGTTGGGTCGGCGTGCTACCGGCGAAAGCGATCGAGCCATCCTTGCCTACGTTCGCGTCCAGCCAGAACTCCCCGCAACGATTGGCGTCGCCGAGGTCGATCTTTCGCGCGGTACCGTCGAGCGGCTGGATCCAGATGGCC
>PLUI01000267.1 GCA_003164855.1 Acidobacteriaceae bacterium | reverse complement strand
AAACATCAGCGGGAAGTTTGAATCGAGCGCTTAGTTTCCGCACTTGTTCGATCGTGAGATTTCGGTGTCCTGCCAGAAACATCGAAACCGCACTCTCCGAACCAAATTGAGGAATCAGGTCGCGTTGCGTGAGATTCTGCTGTTCGATGAGAAACCGCACAACTGAAGCCGGGTCAGCCGCAGGAATAGGATAATGGTCCTGCTCGTAACGTTCCACGAGCAAGGTTAGAAGTTCGATTGCTTCCATTTCAGAGCGAGAGGGGCTTTCAAGCGCCGTTAGTTGGAAGAGAGCGTTGGTATACGCCTCAAGTTCCACGTCATTATGTATGACGCGGGGAGCACCGTGCGCGATCATTTCTGCCGGGTTTGCAAGAACTGTGCTCATTTTGTTCCAAACCTCCTATCCCAGTTACTGCGATTCTCGTATTCCTTATGCGTCAAGAAAGATCGGATGTAGACGTGCCCTTCGGTCTGCTTTTCATCCTTCGTCTTTGAATAGTGGACGACGGTGATAAGCCTGTACCGGTTCTGTCTGATGTTAAAGATCGCATAGCCATCCACCAGGTCGGCATCCTTAAACATGCCGCGAACTTCTGCAAAATTGTGCCAGCGGACCGTCTCGACGATGCCCACCCACGCTTTGATTTCGTTCGCCGCATCTGGGTAGTTTTTCATCGCCTCGCTCAGATGCTTACGCGTGACGATATGCACTCTCCTAGGGTACTTCACAATATGTGAAGTTGTCAAAGACATAATCTGAAGAGTCCAGGTGTCATCTAAGCTATTGTATTTTCATTGGCTTATGGAAACCTCTGGCAAGAGGTGATGCAGAGCGGATGGAGGCTATCTCCCCGCGCATCTAGATCAAACGCGAGTGATTGACGCCAAAGCTACTAGTCGCATGAACGCCCAACCCCGTCTTCATCAACGTGCGCGAGAAATTCAGGCCTACGGAACCGTGAGCCATGCTCTGCCACTCGACCTGGAAGAGCCGGTACGCCTGGAGATGACCGTACAGTTGAACCACCTGCTCGCGGATACGATGACACTTCGCGATCTGTACAAGAAGTGCCACTGGCAGGTTGCTGGTCCAACGCCGCAGCATCCAGGATTTTATCTCCAGCCTAGCCGACTTATCGGGCAGTAATCGGACCATGCTTTCCGGCGCGAACGCGACACTGTTCAGATTGCAAAGTGGAACAATCCGCCCCAAATCACAAACACTAGCAGACTTAGTCCTACTGCAAGAGCACCAAGAAAAGCCTTGACGCTTAGAGCCTCACTTTGGAGAGTCGCCACCCCGACGATGAGTGAAATCGGCAAATAGAGCACGGAAGAGGTAATCAAGCCGGGGGAATAGCGATCATATTTTGCTGTCGTCAGCACGTGGAATAATCCATCCCAGAAGATATTTCCGCTTGCCCAAGCGATGAGCAGGAAAACGGCCAGCCGCGAACCAGACCTGACGACCCAAACGGTGAGACCCACCAGGATGACAAAAAAAGCGGCGTTATTGTAAGCGAAGGCGCGGTTGTTGAATGAGCCGCCCAGCACGTGAGTAACCCAGGCTGGAAAACCGCCTCGGTATTCCTCCACGATGTGAAGCGCGAAGGCGGTGGGCATAAGCCAGATGAGGCGTCGAAAGGCCTGTCGGTTAAGGGTGTCCGTACTCATGTCGTCGTAGCGTCTCCCCCGGAGAAGTGAACGAGTTGATGTCCCGGTAATCCAACGCTACCTCACCGGGGCACTCCCTGAATAGCATTGCCGGAGATGCTACCGACGAGAAAACAGATTTGTAACGACAAACGCGCTTGCGACCGAAAGTCGTCGAATTCCATACGCAATGCCGACTTCTCGTTACCGATCTCGCGCACTTCCCGGAAGCCCGTTTCTGGACAACCTTCTAGATACTGGATAACCATATGCGAATGATATCGTCCTTTGTCACTCATAAATTTGATGGGTGTTGAATGTCTCCACGTTTCCAAGACCAAGTGAAACCTAATGTGCTTTGGGCGATTTAGCGCGAAGCGAGAAACACTTCTGCTTCCCGTTTCGCCGGAGCCGCTGACCAGAAGACACCTTCCGGATAAAACGAAGGTCTTCCCGAAATTTGAAAGACGATGCCGGATCCGAGTTGGAACCATACGTCCGCCTGCCAGCGAGAGTTGACATGTTGCCGAGGGGCGGTTGGTCGAACTCTTACCCCCGCTTTCCAGCCTGACCATTACGAAAGCAACTCCGGGAGGCGGACAAACCTGACCCAACAACCAAGCGTTGGATTCGTAGCGACCGTTTCGCAATCGGGGTCCGGGCGAAACGGATTTCGTTTTTCACTTTGGGGATTATCATTCGCGAAACCTCACCCCAGTCGCTCTCCAATCAAATGATCGGCAATCCGGATTGCGTTGGCGATCACGGTGAGAGAGGGATTCACTGCACTGGCCGAAACGAAGCAGGAAGCGTCGACCACATAGAGGTTATCGAGGTCATGAGCTTTACAGTGCGGGTCAAGGACACTGGTGGCGGGATCGGTGCCCATACGGCAGGTGCCGTTCTGGTGGCCGACTCCTTCGATCGGTATGCGCTTCTTGAAGTAAGCGTGAAGCGGGATGGACGCGCTCGCGTGACCCGCCCTTTTGAGGACATCAACCCAACGATCTTTAAGCCGCTCGAAGGACTCGACGTTGTTTGGTGTGTAGGAAAGCTGGATCCTTCCGGACGCAGCATTGGTCACGGTCGAGGACTCGTTCGTGTGGCCGGTGTCGCCTGACGGGTGGGCTCCAACCAGACCTGGTTGACGCGATTCGACCGACAGCGGAGTAGCGTTATGCAGCGTGACGCGATTCTCAGGGTCAGGCAAATCTTCCGTGGTCAGCCACCAAGGGACAGCATGGTGTTTCATTCCTTCCAGAACAAAATCTGGAGTGAATGACGGAGCATCGCCCTTCATCATCTCGAAATGAAAGCTGCCGATCGGCTGCACCTGCCCGAGCGGAAATGGATAAGCGGGGTCGGTATCTTTGAGGTAAAAGTCATTCGTGCCCCAGGTTTTGGTGTAGCTATCCTCATTGCGCTGAGTGCCGATCGCGAGGAGTGCGTCAGCCTGATGGTACATAAAATTGCGTCCAACCTGATCCGACCGGTTGGCCAGACCATTTGGGTGCTTCTGGTTGGCGGATGCCAGAAGGATGACTGCGGAGTTTATTGCGCCGGCGCAAACGGCGAAAATAGCGGCGCTGTAGACGGCAGTTTTGCCGCTGGTTGATGCCGGTGGGGCACTGGGGTCGGCGCGATCGAGAGCAGTCCCCAGAGTCGCACTGGCGCCGGAGTGGATCACCTCGGCTGAAGTCACCGCGGTGCCGCTGCTGTTCGTAAGCAAGCGTGTCACGCGAGAGTTCGTCATCAGCGTTACATTGGGCAGGTGCATGATTTGACGAATGCAGTTAATATCCGCGTCGGATTTGGCATGCACCAGGCATGGATAGCCGTCGCACGTATCGCAGCGTATGCATTTTGAGGCGAGAGGGTCGGCCTCGTTGCGTTTGAGCCCGAGCGGAATTGGGAAGGTATGTACACCGATTTTGCGGACATCGTCCTCGATGGATTGCATACGCGGTTCGTTGGCGAATGGAGGGTAAGGATACTTTTTGGAATGGAACGGCTCGGTGGGATCGAAAGACGAGGCGAAACCGCCAGGCACCGCAGGTGCCGTTCCGAGGTCGCCGTGCACGTGAAAGAGCCCCTCGGCGCGGGTGTAATAGGGTTCCAGATCGGAATAGGAGATGGGCCACGCCGGCGATATGCCGCCTTTGTGGTGGATGATTCCGAAGTCCTCGGCACGCATGCGAAACAGCGCCGCGCCGTAGACTTTCGTCTGTCCCCCCACGAAGTAGGACTGCTGTGGGTGCAACTCCTTGCCATCTTTATCCAGCCAGGTTTCCTTGGTGTGATAGCGGTTATCCAGGAAAACCGCGGAGGTGTCCCAGTTCAGTTTTTCCTGAGGCATGAACGGACCCCGCTCCAGAATGAGAATATTCTTCCCGGCTTGAGCCAGGTGGAAAGCAAGCGTTCCACCGCCGGCGCCGGTTCCGATAATGATTGCGTCGTATTGAGTAGACATAATGGATGAGATGCGAAAAGCAAATTACTCTTGCTAAAACCATCAAACAGACGAGGTATAACCTTTCGCTTGCTCCTTTCCTGAAAGATTAAGGGTGATCTGTTTCGGCTGCGAGCTCCGCCTCATGCGAGTGACGGTGGAAGGGGAACTGACAGAGAAATGGGCACGGATAACTTGGATCGGGATGTAGCTTGGCGCATAGCACACGCTCTGCGCCGTAAACACGCAGATAAATCTCCGCCGATGTGAGCATGCCGAGCAGCGGCGCAACAAAATAAAGCCATGCCGCAGTCCACACGTTGGCAAAGACGGCGGAGGCGGTGGTTCGCGCGGGATTAATACTGAAACCCGAAACGGGCGCGAAGACAAACACGTAAAACACAATCAGAACGCCGACGGAGTAGCTGGTGTATTGAGCGAGCGGCGGCCGGTTCGAGAGCCAGAGCACGATCAGCATGAGGAGAGCGGCCATAAAATACTCTGCGCCAAAAGCCGCGGCTGGTCCACCCAATCCAGGGATCGTAACCGCGTAGTCCACGGTGGGAGCGGCCAGGCTGCCGCGCAGGCAAAGTGCCGAAAGGCCCACCCCACAGATGCCCCCGATGAATTGAGATACGATGTAGAAACTTGCATCCCACTTGTCGATTTTGCCGAGCCGAAAATAGGTGAAGGTGATGGCGGGGTTGAAGTGAGCACCGGATGTCTTTCCCAGGGGCGAACGGATGATGAGAACCGCGGTAGCGCCCATAGAGACGCCCATTAACAGTCTTCGCAAGGCGCTGCTGGACAGAAGATGCAGAATGGGCCATGCCGGGTTAAAAAGCCAAACCGTGAAGAAGCAGGCGGAAATCATGAAGATCGCAAGTTCGACGCCTTCATCGAGATAGAGTCGGCGATTGCGCAGGAATGCGGCCCGCAATGATTGCATTGCATTCCCTGAAGTGAAACTGGTTTGCTTTCCAGTCAGACCGTCCTCCTTTATTGCAGAATGACAAGGGCAGATCCTTCGGATCTCATTCATCCAAAATCCCGACAGCTAGCGAACCGTGATTTCGTAGTTCTGGCCCTCCCAACGATTACCTTCCGTCCAAAGGAACGTGAAGGAAATAACCCCCGCCCTGCCGGATGCGCCTTTCAGATCGACGTAATCAAATTGAAGCGCATTATGCGTGGACTTGGAATCGTTCACGGTTTTCCATCCATCGTTCGACCAGCGCAGAGTAAACGGTACATCGGCGTGCACGCGCAATAAATCTCCGACCCGCATGAATCGAACCTGCCGCGTAGGCTTCCATATTTCAAATCGAGGTTGGCCGTTTGGTTTGCCCTGATAGCGTTCGGCAACTTCGGGGATGGCGTCGTAGACCTTGCCGTCCGCTGCGGAGCGAAGCAGCTTGATGTATTCGGCGTGAGCCCACATCAACGGCATGGCGGAGCCCGTTGGCTTGCCCAGCCACTCGAAAATCTGCGGCCTGTCCGCCTGGTCCCAGGATTGCTCAGGAAGCAATCCTGTTTTGCTGGCGAGCCCTTCGATTGTCCGGATGTACTTCGCGGGGCTATTGCCCGCGGCAAGTTCGTAGTGCCCGCGTTCGCCACTGAGCAGCGGCCATACGCGGCCTATTCCGTGCTGAGTAAAGGGGGCGCCATTGGGGCCCTGTCCGTATCCGTCGTGATTGTAGCGATGCCAGGTTGGCCCCTGAGATGTATCGGTCTTGAGGACCGCATCGATCACCCGGATGGTCGCAAGGATATTCGGATCTTTCGGGTTGCGAATACCATAGCGAACCAACTCCAGAAAGCCCCCATCGACGACATTGCGCGCCGGAAAATCGCATTCTTCGCCCGGTGCGTGGTTGGCAATGTGGAGAATGCGTTCTTCCTTATTTTCCGCCGGATCCTGCTGCCCAATCTGCTCGGGGAGAATGCGCATGTAGTAGCTGCTCTCGCCTTCCAGCAGCGTACCGGTCGTGGTTAAAGTCCAATCTTCAATGTGCGATTCCAGATAGTCGGCGTACTCCGCAATGAATGCGGCGCTCTCCTTATCCCCGGCTTCTTTCACGAATACAGAGGCGCAAATGAGGGCCGCGATATTCGAGGCCAGTGTCGAGGGAGAATAACCGGAGGCTTCCTCCCAGCGCTCCTGCGGCGTAACTGGTCCGTTGCGGATCAGATAAGCTGCGGCTTTGCGAACCATGTAGGCCGGATCAAAGTCGGAGAGGCATTTCTCGGCGCGGAGACGCCACGCAAGCAAGACAGGAAAGGCAACCTCATCGAGCTGAACGCCGCTCCAGTATGCATTTCCGTTGACCCAGAAGTTCTGCGCAAACCCACCGTCGGGCTGTTGCGATACGGCGAGGTAAATCAATGCGCGGAGCGGGGTGGCCCTATCGCCGGCAGCCAGCAGCGCTGTTGCGCTGTTGATCATGTCGCGCGTCCACACCAGGTGATATCCCCCCTGGTCGTTATCGCCTTTTGCTTCTCCCCAGGGTATGGCGAGCGACGCGATAATCGCGCCGGGGTAAGACTTGTCTTCGTGCGCGAGGAGCAGGCTGTAGCTGCTGTGATACAAATTGCCTTGGTCGAAAGAGTTTCCGTCCAAGGGCTTAAGATGCGGCACTGTCTCATTCCATTGACTTGTGTATTTTGCGAGATGCTCGTCAAATGGAATCCCCAGCGACTGTAGCAGGTTCGAAATAGCCCGGTGCTCACTGTTGCCGAACGCCAGGCCCAGCGTAAATTCTTCGTCTCCACTGCAAGCCAGTTCGCCAGTCAGGGCGACATTTCCATCGCTGGCCCTTTCGAACTCCCAGTCCATTGTGAAATTCTGAAGATCGGTCCAGCCGTCGCTCGATCCCACGTATCCACAGGACAAGCGCGAAAATGGAACGGTCGCGCCCAAGGCCAGCCATTTGCTTCCTTTCTGCGCCATCAGAATGCGTTGACCGCTGGCGACCGTAATGTATGCGTTGTTTCCTGCTCCTCCGCCTTCAAGATGGGGAGCACAGAGGGCAAATATTTTTAGGCTGGACAGGAAGGATTTGCTTTTTCCCGTGATGCGCGTGCGTTGAAGCAGGCAAGGCAGATGTGGGTCGCCGATCACTTCTTTTGTAATGATGTAGCGGCCCGCTGGGTCGGCATTCGTGCAGCGATAGCCCAGCGCGTGTTGGGAGATGCGCTCGACCGAAGTTTTGAGATTGCGCTTCTCTTCCTGAAAGAACGTGCTGCCATCGGTTACCAGATATTGCAGATCGCGAAGCTGCGGTCGATCGATGGTTGGATAGTAGGCCTCCGTCACAATCCCATTCCAAATCGTGAACCAGAGATGGCTGGAGGCGCAGTATGCTGTGCCGACACCCTCCTTATTGCTGTGGGTCCAGCGGGGCTCGATACCTGGTTTTCCAAACGCCTCGATTCCGGCAACTCCCTGCATACACGCACCTCCCTCTACTTCAAGTCTATGCTGCGTAACTGAACGAGACTGACTTAAATTGCTCAATCGGTCTACGGTTTCTGCTCGAGGAAGTGGTCTTTTTGCGACAGAGTTTTCTGCGTCGATGGGTTAGGATACGACTCGAGGTGAAGTATGCGTTTGCAGGGGAAAACTGCCGTCGTGACGGGCGCAGGAACGGGAATCGGCCAGGCGATTGCAATCGCGTTCGCCCAGGAGGGCGCAGCCGTGGTGGTGGATTATGTTGGTAACGCCTCCGTGTCGAAAGACACAATCACCAGGATCAAGGGGCTGGGCGGGAAGTCCCTCGGCATCGATGCGGACATCTCGAATCCAGATCAGGTGAAGGCCCTGATTCAAGAGACAGTTGCCGCCTTCGGCAAGCTTGACATCTTTGTGAATAACGCCGGTATTGAGAAGAAGTTTGCCTTTGTCGACTACCCGCTGGAACAATGGCAGAAGATCATGGCGGTGAATCTCACCGGGCCGTTTCTATGCTCTCAGGCTGCCGCGAAGCAGATGATTGCACAAGGGGCCGGCGGCCGCATCATCAATATTTCGTCGATTCATGAAGATCTTCCCATGCCGACTAACGCTCCTTATTGCGCGACCAAAGGAGGCCTTCGCATGCTGATGCGTACCATCGCGGTCGAGCTGGCTCCTCATCAAATTACGGTGAATAATATTGGTCCCGGCGCGATCTATACACCGATCGACAAAGATGTCGAAAGCGATACAAAACTGAACGATCAAATCCTGGCAGAAATTCCTATGGGACGATGGGGCAAGCCTGAAGAGGTGGCGCACCTCGCGGTTTATCTTGCATCCGATGATGCCGCCTACATTACGGGCAGTACTCATTTCATCGATGGTGGAATGCTGCGCAACTCGGGAAGCCTTTAAAGTTTGAAAGAGCCTAACCGCTAATCGACTTCTTGAACTAAGGTGGCAGGGATCTGCTCCGTCCTTTATGAACGATAAAGGACGTTATCATTCGCTGGGGTCAGATTCGGGCCTCCCCACGCGGGCCACAAATCGGCTTCTGGGGAAGTCTGCCGCTGACAATCGCTGAGATTCCTCGCGAGCGACTGGCGATACAGAAGTTGGCTGTGTTTTCGAGATTCGTACCGACAAACGCGCTTCGCGTCAGTTGAATGGTTGCTGACGAGAAGCCGACTT
>PLUI01000221.1 GCA_003164855.1 Acidobacteriaceae bacterium | reverse complement strand
TGTTCTGCGCCGGCTTGCTGCTCTCCATAGCCGATCTCCTTAGGTTCTTTTCAACTGCGACCTATCCAGTTGCTCCTTCGGCATTCGCCTTAGGACCAGCTCAAAACAACAGCGTTTCCTCGCGGCCTTCCGCACAAGGAACACGGGGGGACAACCTGCCTCTTCGCCGCCCGGTTTCCCGAGCCGCGCCGCCCAGCAGGTAGCTGCGAGTACCATACGGCCTCCCGTTGCGCTTTTCAACCGTGAACTTTGCGGAAAACGTTTTTGTGCCGATGTGGAAAACCTGACAGGAATGCGACAGCTCGTTAACAAGCCCGTAACACACCTCCCTTGTGTACAATCCCCGGCGTGGGCATTCCGCCCCTGCGTAATGCACCGGACTCTCTTTTAGCCAAGCAAAGATTCTGGTGAAATCCTAGGAGGCATCATGGCAAGCGCCGCTCTCGCAACTTTGTTTGGACCCCAAATCAACTTTCCCCCGGACTTCAACACGAACTTCCTGATGCTGGTCCGCTGGATACACTTCCTCGCCGGCATTACCTGGATCGGGCTGCTTTACTTCTTCAATCTGGTGAACGTCCCGTTCATGAAGGAGCTCGATGCCACCACCAAGGGCAAAGTGATGCCCGCGCTGATGACACGCGCCCTGATGTGGTTCCGCATGTCTGCGGCGCTGACCGTTCTCGCCGGACTTGCCTATTGGGGAAACATTGTCGCCGCCGATGTACACAACGGGCAAATACAGGGATTCCACGCCACCAGCGGCACCGCGATGGCAAGCTTCTTTCTGATTTGGACAATCGTCTGGGGAGTGCTCTACGCCTGCCTTATCCCCGGCAAGGGAATTTTCGACAACGGAGGATTCGTCGGCGGGGTCTATGCCGTGGTGGTCGCGTCCGCAGCCTGGCTGTTCTTGAGCTTGAACAGCCAGGGGTGGGAGAGTAACCGGCTGCTCGCAATCGGCATCGGCGGAGGCATCGGCTGGGTGATGCTACTGAACGTGTGGGGAGTCATCTGGCGTATTCAAAAGCGCCTCATCCAGTGGACCCGCGACAATGCCACCAACGGCACCGCCATGCCGGATAGAGCGAAAGCCATGGCTCGACAATCGTTCCTGTGTTCCCGGGCCAATGCGTTTCTGTCAATCCCCATGCTGTTCTTCATGGGCGCCGCCAGTCACTATCCGATGTTCGGTAAATAGGCTCAGTAAAAATAAGTTCAAAAAAAATCAGGAGGCTCGAAAGAGCCTCCTGACGAAGGTTCGACCCTATCCGGTCGCTAGAACTCAACCCGCAAGCTGAGCTGCAACGTGCGCGCGCCCGTCAGCGAGATGCCAGGAGCAAACTGGCTGCTGAGCACTCCGAACGCCGATGGGTTGTCAAGATCGAACGACGGGTTGTTGAGAACTACGTGGTTGAAGATGTTAAAAGCATCTGCGGTAAAGACCAGTCCAACCCGCTCAGTGACGGGGACCCTCTTTCCGAGAGAGAAGTCCACATTCCAATAGGGGAACGAATACATCTGGTCGTGAGGAATCTGGGTTGGCCCGCTCAACAGAGGATACTGCAAGCTGTTGTAGACCGCAGCGGGATTAGAGAAAACATTGAGTGGACCGGCCAGCGGCGCATTCCCGGGCCCAACTGTGCCGGTTACATTGTTGTTCACGCCCCACTTCGGGATGCTGGTTAACGTTCCCGCGACTCCAGGGTTGGATGGAATTCCCCCGCTCAGAACCGCGCAACTCTCCTCAAAGAAAGTTCCGTAGTCCCCCCCGCCGGAACCGACACAATCTGGAGATCCAGTAAAGAAGTTAAATATCCCCGACACATTCCATCCGCCGATGACGTACTTGTCAAGGACATTGCTGCCGCTGGCGAAGCTTCTGCCCTTGCCGAAGGGCAGATCGTAGTACCAGAAAGCAGTAACGGTTTGCCGGTGGTCAAAAGCTTCGGATGACTTGTCGAGGTTGTAGTTGTAGGGGCTTTCACTGGAATAAATGTACTGTTGGTTCGTTCCTTGATTGCCAATTGCATGGCTCCAGGTGTAGTTGAACTGGAACTGCAGGCCATGCGACATGGCCTTGCGCAGGGTCACGATGCCGGCATTGTAGTCGGAGAATCCGCCATCGGTAACCGTGGCGGCTTCGAACATTTGGTTGTTGCTGGTGGGCGTGGTGAATGCGCTAGCAGGGCCCAACACGCCCGGCAGATTCATCAAATAATCGAAGAAGCCCAAGTCGCCTGGTCCTACGCTGGGCATCAGAAGATAAGCCAATCCGGTACAAGTGCCGGGCGCGCAAACCGCATTCGGTCCCGTCGTCGCCATCAGGTTCTCAAAGAACGGTTGTGGAGCGGGAGTGGTGCCGGCGATGAATGCTCTATCGAGGGCGTCGAACGCTTGCGCGTAGGTTTGCCCACTGGTGGGATCCTTCGTCCGGTAGTCGGGCGCGTTGAATTGCTCGTCATTGGACAGGTTCCGGCTGAAGCGTCCGATGTAACCCACCTCCAGGAAGAAATTGTGTTGCAAGGCCTTCTGAACGGTAAAGTCGATGGCGTGCGCATAACCAGGCGTGAGGAAAGGGTCTGCCCCGAAGGAGTAGGGCTGTTGGTTGGTTGTCGGAGCAGCATACGGAATCGAAAGATTCGTTGCGGCTGCCACGGGAACGCTGGCGCCATCTGGCCCAATGCGGAATGCCGTGGTCGGATCGGTCGCAGAGTTAGAACATGTTGGGGCTGCGCCAGGCGCATTGAATGTCGGGCCTCCGCACTCATCCACCTGGGCCAATCCGCCAGCCAGCAGGCCGCTGAGCACGCTGGTGACAGCGCTGGTCCGGTCCCATACCAGAGAATAACCGCCGCGGACTACGACGGTCGGGTTCACGGACCAAGCCGCTGCAATGCGCGGTCCGATGTTCTTCCAGACTCCTTGCCGCATCTTGCCATTCCACGGAGAAGACAGACTGTCCACCGGACTTACGCCCAGCAGTGGGTCGAACGCCTGCCCCGCCTCCTCCGCGGCGCCGCGAGTCTTCAAAAACTGCTGCATATTAACCGGAGTGTTCGAGTCGCCATAAACTACCGTCGACGCCAGGCCACCGGCCTGTTCGGGCGGCAGATTTACGCCCCAGTTCAAACCGGCTGTGATGGTCAGGTTCTTGCGCGCCTTCCACACATCCTGGACGTAGCCAGTGAAGGTAGGTAAGGTGTAGTTCGCGATGGTTGGCGTGCCCAGTGGATTCGCAACGAAATCCCCATTGCGGGTTTCCACCTGAGAGGAGTGGTCCACTATTCCGAGCAGTGACGCGTAGTAGCCGTTCCAGAAGTTGGCGTCCGCCGCCGGCAGACCCGTCGGTTCGTAGGCGCTTTCGATTGTGGCATAAGCTCCCTGGGCCAAGTTTGATGATTGCACGTAGTAGATTGGCGCGGTGGTCAATCCTCCTAAGACTTGGTCCGTGCGTTTGTGGTAGTCGTACCAGATTCTGCCTTCTCCGCCGAATTGGACCTCGTGGCTACCATGAATCTTCGTGAAGTTCTGCGCGAAGTACCAATCATGGCCATCCCAAACACGCGGCCGGGCCTGCTGGGTGTTGATGTTGACGGGATTGGTAAACAATTCGCCGCCCGCGCCATAGTCAACTTCCTGTCCCGGATCCTCGCCTGAAATCTGCAGGGCCGCGTCGGTCCCGGGAACCAATGGTGCAGGAGCCAGGCGTGACCAACCCCACCAGTTCTTGAGGAACGAACCGTGGGTTACGGAAAGGAAAGTTGGGCTGATCTGGCCCTGGAGTTGGAAGGTGTAGAAGTTAGCAAAGTAGGGATCAGCGCTGACCGAATGGGGGGTTCCCAACAGGCTGAATTGTTCGGTGCCGGTGCGTGCCGTGCTGGAATATTGCCAGCTCACGAACGCGGACCATTTACTGTTGAAGTTGTAATTGAGCTTCAGCTTACCTACGTTGGTACTGATCGGAGTCGCCAGCGGCGTGTCGTAACCGATGGTGTTGACGCCGTCTCCTTCGCTTAGGTCATTGCCGTTCGGAAGAAGGGCGAGTTGCGCCATGACCACCGGACTTACTCCCAGTCCTCGTGGATCGCAGGGTCCTCCGCATGCTGTAGTCAAAGGGCCATTCGCCGGATTGAAATTGTAATTCACGCCGTTGAACGAAATAATGCCGCTCTTAAGCTGGGCTGAAGGAACAATAAAATTGAAACCCGTCTGGTCGTGAAGACGGCGCCCTTCGTAGAAACCGTAATAGAAAAGCTTATCTTTGATGATCGGCCCGCCAACCGCGACGCCGAAGCGGTTGTCCACGAGCGGGGGTTTCGCCGTGACCGGGACCGTATGATCGTTGGTCCAGCCATTGGCATTCAGCCCGTTGTCCGAGTGATATTCATAAAGGCTGCCGTGAATGGCATTGGTGCCAGACTTGGTGAGGACGGAGACTTGCCCGCCAGAAGACTCGCCAAACGTCGAGTTGGCATTATTAGTCGCCACCCGGAATTCTTCAACCGCATCCTGCGGTATCGGGACTACAGGCGAGACCGCGCTCGATTCCTGGTTGGGCGAGGCATAATTATTCGAACCTTCCAGATCGCTGGTGGCGTCTCCACCGTCAATGTTAAAGGTGATTTGCTCGCTGCGAGCGCCGGCAATCTGGCCGCCGGTGGTATCCCCGGTTCCCATGTCGGGAGCGACGCCCGGCTGGTAAAAGATGAGCTGCGCGGCGCTTCTGCCCTGCACCGGCAATCGATTCAGTTCCGTCCCGCTCAACACCTCGCCGACACTGGCATCCTGGGTCTGCAGCTCGGTCATGGTCGAGGCTGTGACCTCCACGACCTCCGACGGCGCGCCGACTTCTAATTTCACAGTAATGTCATCGGACTTGTTGACGTCAACCACGACTTTGTTGGTCAAGCTGGTGCGAAACCCCTTGGCCTCGACTTTAAGGGCGTACTCCCCGGGATTCACTGCCGGGAAAGCAAACCTTCCTCCGGAGTCAGTAGTTGCCGATAGCACACTGCCCGTAGCAGGCTCCGACAGGGTGACGGAAGCGCCTTTCACCAAAGCACTCGAGGGATCGGAAACTACCCCGATCACCGCACCGGTTGTAGCCGTCTGGGAATACAGAATCGACGGAAGGATCGCGAATAGGCCAAACAGCGCCAAGACAGAAGCTACAGTTCTGAAACTCCGCACGCCTTGCTTCATTGATTTTCTCCTCCCACACCGGCAGATTAGTAACAAAGGGCCCTGGGTCGACCCACCAAGCCACCGTTCGAGCTAACAGGTGGTCGGCGCACTGATTACACCGCAGTGCAGCCTTATAGTTTTTGCATTAGTGCAACTCGCACTCCAAAACAGGAAATAATAAAACACCCTTTGTTTTCAATGTTTTGTTATGCTTTGAGGTCGGCAAACTCCCCAAAAATTGGATTGCAAGACCATCAAATCTATTACTTTTGGTATTGGTGGCAACCTTTTCGAACCGATCTACATCGCCGTTGGTAGCCCTTTGTAAGGTAAGAACCTAATCTCAGCCGGGTAAGAGTGGCTTGCTGCTACAATCGGCCTTTCCGTGACTCCGTCTTTCACCAAGCGCGAATCGTCGCCTTCCCCGGGCCGTCAGCCCGCGCCGGAGGCGAAGCTGGTCGACGCTGTTCCCCTGCTCGATCTGCACCGGCAGTATTTGCAGATTCGCTCGGAGGTGCTGGCCGCGATTGAGAGCGTTTGCGCATCGCAGCATTACATTCTAGGGGCGGAGGTCGAAGGGCTAGAACGCGAACTGGCGGAGTTCTGCGGCGCACGCGACGCCGTCGGCTGCGGCTCCGGTACAGACGCCCTGTGGCTGGCTCTCGCTGCCGCTGGAGTACAACCCGGAGATCAGGTTCTCACCACACCATTCAGCTTTTTCGCCTCGGCCAGCGCGATCGTGCGGGCGGGCGCGCGTCCGATGTTCGCCGACATCGATCCCCGCACATTCAATCTCGATCCCACCCAAGTCGAATGTTGTCTGCGCCGCAGCCCACACGACAAACTCCGCGTCCTGCTGCCGGTTCATCTCTACGGCCAGTGCGCCGACATGGATCGCTTGCAACATCTAGCCGGCGAATTTCATCTTTCTGTGATCGAAGACGCCGCGCAAGCGATCGGCGCTCGCTGGGGGAGCGAGCCGGACAAGGCCCGCAGCGCCGGATCCATGGGTATCTCAGCGGCGTTCAGCTTCTATCCCACCAAGAATCTCAGCGCTTACGGCGACGCCGGTTTGGTCACGACCAACAACGCGGAGATGGCGGCGCACATGCGCCGCTTGCGCAACCACGGCAGCCCGCGCCGCTACGTTCACGAAGAGTTCGGATGGAACAGCCGGCTTGACGCCATCCAGGCCGCTATCCTGCGCGTGAAGTTGAAGTACGTCGAAGAATGGAACGACGCCCGCCGGCAGCGCGCCGCGACTTACGATCAACTCTTCGCCGGCGCCGGGTTGACCGCAACGGAGAAAACGACGGCAGCCGAGCGAACCGAAAGCGCAGCGCCCATTCAGCTGCCACAGACTTCCGCGCAGGCACACCACGTTTTCCATCAATATATCGTGCGCGCTTACCGGCGCGACGAACTGCGAGAGTTCCTCACGGCGCGCAAGATTGGGACAGAAATCTATTATCCTATCCCGCTGCACTTGCAGCCCTGTTTCGTCTATCTCGGCTACCTGGAGGGCGACTTTCCGGAAGCCGAGCGGGCAGCGAAAGAGGTGTTGGCTCTGCCCATGTTTCCTGAACTCACCGAAGAAGAGCAGTGTCGGGTGGTCGAGAGCATCGCGGACTTTTATTGCTAATTGCTAATTTTCACTCGACGGAACGGGCAACTTTCTACTCAGGCGCGCATTCAAAGTTTGCAAAAGGAGACGAAGGCAATGAGAATGAGGAGGTTTTCAGCCGTAGCCTCAAAGCTCCCAATCGTGCTCTTTGTTGGGTGTTCAGCGTTTGCTCCAAGAGTAAAGGCGCAGACCTCTGCCGTCGAAGCAGGCCGCACACCCGTGGTGGTCGAGCTATTCACTTCGGAGGGATGCTCCTCTTGTCCGCCGGCAGATGCACTATTGCAAAAACTACAAGCCTTACAACCGGTAGACGGCGCAGAGATCATCCCGATAGAAGAGCACGTGGATTATTGGAACCACGACGGGTGGGTCGATCCCTATTCTTCCCCGGAATGGACACAACGGCAACAAACCTACGTGACTCTGATTGGGAAAGA
>PLUI01000185.1 GCA_003164855.1 Acidobacteriaceae bacterium | reverse complement strand
CCATGTCGCTGGTGCAGCGTCCCAAAGATTTTGACGTGATACTCACCGAAAACATGTTTGGCGATATTCTTTCCGATCAAGCTGGTGGCGTGGTGGGTTCGCTGGGACTGCTGGCATCGGCCAGCATCGGCGGTGCAGTCGGCTTGTACGAGCCTGTCCATGGCTCAGCGCCCGATATCGCAGGCAAGGGAATTGCGAATCCTCTGGGTGCAATTCTTACGGTTGCCCTGCTCCTGCGCCATTCGTTTCAACTGGAGCGCGAAGCGGCCTGCATTGAGCATGCAGTTGGCAGTGTTTTGGATGGCGGTGCTCGCACCGCGGACCTGGCCCGCTCTGGACAGAATTCACTTACAACCGGGGAGATGGGAAGAAAGGTGGTCGAAGCGGTAGAGTCCTCACCAGCGAAACAGAAATCCGCCTGAGGTCAAGATTTCAAACCCTTGGCGCAGGCCTTCCGGGCAGCGTCTTCGCCGGCTGTGCGGCCACTGCGATTCGGCCGTCATACTTTCCCGTCATGTCGTACCAGCGGATGCGCAGCATCTCCTGAAACATCCGCGCGCCATCCATCAGCGGATTGATTCTGGTCCCGCCCACGTGTCCCCAGCGTACCGGGACTTCATCCACCCGGAACCCGAATTTGCGCGCCAGAAAAAGAATCTCCGGATCGAAGCCCCAGCGTTCGATCCGTTGCAACGGAAGAATCGTCTGCGCGGCGCGGCGAGTAAAAGCTTTGAACCCGCATTGCGTATCCTTAAATCGCAACCCCAGGATAATGCGATTTAGCGCATTGAAAATCCTTCCAAAAACCTGCCGGTGCAGTGACTGCCGATGGGTCTGCAGTTCCGCCCGCAGCCAGCGTGAACCGATAGCGATGTCCGCCCCGGCCGCCAGCGCCTCCAACAGCTTCGGCATCTCTTCGATCGGCGAAGATAAATCGGCATCGCTGAATACCACGATATCGCCGCGCGAATTCAGAATCCCATTGCGCACGCTGTAGCCTTTACCGCGGTTGCCGGGATTCTCCAGCAGCCGTAAAATCGGGTTTTTCTCCGCACATGCGCGCACGATCTCGGCCGTGTTGTCTTTCGACCCATCGTTGACCACGATTACTTCCGCGTCCCACCCCTGCTGCCGCACGTAGGTCAGAACTTTTTCCAGGGTTGCCCCCAGGCGTTCGCTTTCGTTATAAGCCGGGATCACGATGCTATAGGTCATGTCGTTCAATGGGATCATAAAGTCCGGCGCAACCGGAATTCATATGATGTCCCAATCGGCAAATACGTTGCCGCTAACAGCGTTGCGCCATTGTACTGCCTGAATTGTACGGCTTGAATTGTACGGCTTGAATAACTAATTATTAAAGAAACGAAAGGAAAGCCGCGAGCCGGTAACTACTCACTGCTCACGCCACACGGCGCTGTTCGAGCAGCATGCCAAAGAACTCGTCTACCAGATCGCCGTCCAGCAAGCCCTGGCGGACCTTCTCCCGCATCGTCTGCGCGGACTGATCGTGGCCGATCGCAGGTTTGTAAGGCCGCGCCGTGCGCAGTGCATCGTACACATCCACTACCTGCAAAATCCGCGGCAGCAGCGGAATCTCGCCCGCCCGCAACCCATCAGGGTAACCCGACCCATCCGGACGCTCATGGTGGTGACGGATAATGGGCAGCACCAGCCGCAGCGACTTCAGCGGCTTGCAGATGTTCTCTCCCGTCACCGGATGCAGCTTCATGATCTTCCACTCATCCGGCGTCAGGTCGCTGCCTTTTTTCAAAATCTCATCGGGCACCGCAATCTTGCCCAAGTCGTGAAGATACCCGCCGCGGCGCAAGGCCACAATCGAATCCTCATCCAGCCCCAGATGCCGCCCCAACTCCACGGCGTTCAAGGCCAGCCGCTCGCAATGTCCCTCGGTGTATGGGTCTCGCCCTTCCACAATCAGGCCCAACGTGCACAACACCGAATCCGCTGTTTCCAGTTCATCGGTGAATTCCTTCACCCGCAGCAGAGACTTGACCCGCGCGGTCAACTCTTCGGCCAGCACCGGCTTGTTCAGGAAGTCGTCCGCCCCAGCCTCAATGCCCCGCAACTTATCCGCGCTGTCGCTCAACCCGGTGATCAGCACAAAAGGTATCAGCCGGGTTGCCGGATTTCCTTTGAGATCCCGGCACAAATCATATCCCGACTTCCCCGGCATTCTTACATCCGACAGAATTAAATCGGGCAGTTGCCGCCGCACTTCGGCCTCGGCCTGCTGCGCGTCGGCCGCGGTCACCACCTCATACCCCCGCATAACCAGCAACTGGCTCATCAGCGCCGCGATGCCGGGATTATCATCCACCACCAGAATCCGCGGAACGTGCCGTCCTACCCAAGCCTCGCTCACGCTTTGGTCCGAAGCCGCGTCCCGCGCGGAACTTGTCCCGAAAGTACCACCGAAACTCAGCCGTGGATCACGAGGGAAACTCATAAATTACGAACCTGTGCAATCTCAGATTCTACTGCAATCTTGATGCCCCCGTGTCTGAGCAAAGCAAATGCCGCGATCAAATTCTTCGCCTCAACCCTTGTTCGGGTCCTGTCCCATTTCGGAACGGTTCTGCCGAGCTTGTGACTTCTGGCCTTGTCCCTCTTCCGTTTGATGCTTACTCTCAGGGGATGATCTGCACTTCTCAACCGCTTATCCGCGTGGCGCTGTTGTTTATACTTATCTGTGGGCTAACTCACTCTGGATTCTCCGTCGCCAAGCCGCACGTGATTGCTTTCGGTAAATGGGCCACAGTTCAATGGTTCCCGGGTACCGGCGCAGCGGACGAGAAGCCGCTCACTCTGAAAGTTCGTCCTCTGCTGGTTGACGCCCGCGTCAAAGAATTCACTCTCGGTCCGGCGCACGATGTTACCGACCGTCTGTTCGTAGTCCGGCGCGCCTTCCGGGTGAATGACAGTCTTCCTGAGGAATCCTCCACTCCTCCCCATTGGCAATGGCAGCGCGGCGGTTGGCTCCTCGTCGACCGGGTTGCCGGCCGCGTCTCTCCCATTAATCTTCCTGAGTTTGACGCTTTCTATTCCGCAGCCAGTTGGTATCGCGATTATGCCGCCTATTGCGGCGTCTCCGATGACGGCAAGAAAACCTACGCAGTCGTTGCCCAAATCGGCCGCCGTAAGCCGGTTCTGAAGAATCTTCTCGAAGCAGGGAGCGTGGACCGAGCCGAGCAGAAGAATGTTCCCGCCGATTCAGTTTGCCCCACGCCCGCCTGGCAGCGCGCGCCCGTCCGCGTCACCTTCGAGCCCACAGGCACGCCCAAACAAACCTTCGCCATCCGCGGTCACGTTGTGGATTTGTTAACCGAAGAGGAAGATAACGAAGAAGCCGCGAAATAGACCCCGACCGGCTCGCTCATTGGAGGCCGCAGCACTCAAAACCCGCTGCTGGATCACTGAGTGTAATCGCGATTTTTCGCCCACAATCCCCTTGAGGCACGGCCAACTCCACGGCTTTCGTTGACTTGCCCGTTTCTCCCACGTAAGATTTCGCGTCAGTGATCGACCAGACCATCTCGCACTACCGCATCCTTGAGAAACTCGGTGGCGGCGGCATGGGCGTGGTGTACAAGGCCGAGGACACGCGCCTGCACCGTTTTGTCGC
>PLUI01000273.1 GCA_003164855.1 Acidobacteriaceae bacterium | reverse complement strand
CCTCTCCCTCTGGGAGAGGGGTTAGGGGTGAGGGCGAGGCGCGACGGATTTCTCGTTCCACCACTTGAGCACGCGCAGAGCGCGCAGCGTGTTCCAGCGGCTTGCGCTTCCGACGCCGGTCTCCATCTCCAATGGAATATATTCGGGATGAATCAAGTTCATCGGCCAGCGCCCGTTCTGGTGGCGTCGCTGAACCACGATTTCAATGGCGCCGCGAAGGCGGTTGTCGAAATCGATTCCCGTACCGCGCAGATAATCGAGTCCGCGCAACACGTCATAGTGCCAAAACGTCGGGAACGAGAAATAGAACCACCGTTTGTCGATGATTTTGGCGCTTCGAAGCGACAGGAGCATGCCGCGTTCGAGCAGATAATCTTCAGCCCGCTTGCGGGCCTTAGTTACGGACTCGGTGACGGCCGCCGATCCGCGCCGGGCTCGTTCGTATTCGAGCAGTCCTTCGAGCACGCAGATGGTGGTATGGAACGAAGAGCGCTGGCTCTTGGGTGCTTCGCAGTTCCAGCCGCCATCCTCGAGTTGCTCTGCCAGAAGTTGCTTGGCTAGCGCGTCGTTCGGTTTCTTGAAATACGAACCGATGCCCAGGATCCTGCCGTTGATGCAGGGCTCTGTTTCGCCTTGAAGGTAAGGTCGGTTGTTGAGCCGCTTAAACACGAGCCGCTTGTCGACGCGGTCGATCATTTTGCGAGCCTCCTTGCTGGTAGCGTCGAGACCGAGATCCATCAAGACGGCGAGACTATAGAGGGTAATAAGCAAGCCTCGATCCGCCTTCGGCAAATCGTCTCTCCATCCTTGGGGCCCGTCGCCCCAGTTGCCAGCGGGAGATTGGCGCGAGAGAAGTTGGGCTCCCCAGCCTTCGGTTGCGACGCGCGACCGCTCGGCTGCAATCGCATTGGGGGCTTCATCGGTGAGGTCTCTCATGACCTGCCAGCGGATGGCTGGATCAGAATCGAGGAGCCATTTAATGTGCGCGGGGCGGGGTGCGAAATCGTGTAGGCGCATTGGTCTGTTATAGCAAAGGGCGTGCAAGTTTTGAGCTGTGCGTTCGCATTGGCTCAGCGTGTCGCAGAAGTGGGGGCAAAAGGCCTTCCAGGGCGGATCGTCGGCCATTCGGAAGCCGGCTTTAGTACCAAGCTAGGCCGACATTTGACTTCCCACCGCCCCGCCCGGTAAATTTCTCTCTCCACGATTTCCCGCTCTTTGAAATGTCCTTCGGTTTGCGCGTCTTTGCCCCGTGGCAAAGACAGGGAAGCGGGTGCAATTCCCGCGCTGCCGCGCAACTGTAAGCGAGAAAATCGCAGCCGTCCACTGGGAGCAATCCCGGGAAGGCCGCCTGCAACCTTCGGATGTTGGATGGCTCTAGCAATTGTCCGCATGGCTGAATGCTAAATGCTGATTGCTGACTGCTCTCCCCCATCCTCACTCGCAAAGCCAGGAGACCGGCGTGAACCGTCCACCTTAACCCCTTTCGCGTGAAAAGGAGGATGGTTATGCGCGCACTTCGCGCTTCATTTTTACTCTTGCTTGCTCTCGCGGCGGCATCCGCTGCCGACCTCAAAGTCAAAGTAGTCGACCCCCAATCCGCCGCCGTCTCCGGCGCGCAAGTTTCCTTATCCCAGAAGCAAACCGACGCTCCTCAGAAAACTTCCACCACTTCCGCCGAGGGAGTCGCCGACTTCGGCGACTTGTCCCCCGGCAACTACCGGGTTGAAATCCTGGCCCCGGGTTTCGCTCCGCAGACCGAAGAGGTTTCCACTCCTCCCGATGTAATCTCGATCCAGCTCCACCTCGCGGTCGCCTCAGAAACCATCGTCGTAACTGCAACCAGAACTCTGGAACTCGCCGAGGAAAGCGGCTCCAGCATTTCCACCCTGGAGAACGCACAACTCGAAACCATGCAGCCCACGGCCGCCGACGACGCCGTCCGCTATCTTCCCGGAGCCGTCGTCAACACCGCCGGCCAGCGCGGAGGCTTGTCCTCCCTGTTCGTGCGCGGCGGTGATTCCACCTACAACAAAGTCATCGTCGATGGCGTCACCATCAACGAACCCGGCGGCACGTTCGACTTCGGCACGCTTCCTCTCACTCAGGCCAACCGCGTGGAATTCCTCCGCGGCGCGCAAAGCACCTTGTACGGCTCCGATGCCATGACCAGCGTGGTGCAGGTCTTCACCCGCACCGGCAGCACGCCCACGCCCGAACTCCGCTTCGGTGCCGACGGTGGAAACTTCTCCACCGCCAACGGCTTCGCTTCCCTGGCCGGCGCTCGTGGCCGCTTCGATTACAACGCCTTCGCCGACCAGTTCAACACCAATGGATCGGGAATCAATGACGGCTATTCCGATTCTCTCCAGGGCGCAAACCTTGGCCTCGCGCTGAATGACAAAGTGTCCCTGCGCCTGCACATGCGTCACTCCAACAGTCACACCGGACTCCCCGGCGAATGGAGTTTCAACGGTGACCCTCTTCTGCCGCCCGATCCCAATGAATGGTCGCAGCTCAACAGCCTGCTCGGCAGCGCGGACCTTACCATAGCCGCGCCTTCCGGCTGGCAGCACAGCCTCACCGGATTCGATTATCTCTACCGCTACAACGATGTGAATCTCAACGGCGATCCCGCCCGCGTCAGTCCGGTCTACGGCCCCATCGACTTTCCCGATCACGAGTACGACCACATCAATCGCGTGGGAGCTGAATATCAGGGAGACTATTCCGAGCGCGCTTGGGCCCACACCACCTTCGGCTATCGCATCGAAAACGAAAACGGCGTCGTCGGGGATCTCGACTTCCCTCCCTCCGCTTCCGGCCAGCGTCTCAATCAGGATGCATACCTGCAACAGCAACTCACGCTAGGCAGGCTCTCGGCGGTGGTTGGCGGCCGTTTCGTTCACAGCAGCGTATTCGGCAATACCGGCGTGCCCCGCGTGGCGCTGACTTTGCTGGCGCTGCACGGAGCAGAAATTTTCTCTGGCACCCGCTTGCGCTTCTCCTACGCCACCGGATTCAAAGAGCCCCGCCTCGAGGAAACTTTTGCCGGCCCGCCCTATTCCATTCCAAATCCCGGACTCCTGCCGGAGCGCGTCCGCGCCTTCGAAGCCGGCATTCAGCAGGATTTCCTGCACGGAAAATACGTCTTCAATGCCACCTATTTCAACAATCTGTTTCACGACCAGATCAACTACGAGACGGTCAACCTGACCACCTTTGTCGGCGAATACTTCAATGTGAATCAAGCTTTCGCCCAGGGCGCGGAGGTCGAACTGCAGGCCAAGCTCCGCAGCAGGTTGCTGCTCGATACCGCATACACTTACACCTCCACTGAGATTCTCAGCGATCCCGCTCCCATCGATTCGCAATACAACCCCGGACAGCCGCTGCTGCGCCGTCCCAAACACTCCGCCACCACGTTGTTGTCTTATCTCGGCAGCCGTTGGGGAGCCAACCTCAGTGGAAGCTTCGTCGGCCGCCGCCCCGATGACGATTTTTTCGGCTTCAACATCTACCACGCCGCCGGCTATGTTCGCGCCGATCTCGGCGGATGGTACACCATCAACTCCCGCATCACCGCCTATGCCAATATCGAGAACGCTCTCGACCGCCGCTACAACGAGGTCGTCGGCTATCCCGCACTCCCCATCAACTTCCGCGCCGGATTCCGCTTCCGCATCGGAGGCGAATAAAGTGGAATAACTCGGAGGGATTGAACTCTAAGAGCAACCGAAAATCATGTGGAGACAGCCGCCATCGGCTCCCCCGCCAGGTGGAGCGAGGCGGAATCCGCACACCGCCGCAGCACCAATTCGCTCTGAAATTGCCCAGCAGACCTACCGCGGGAGTGCCTAGCTCAGCTAACTTTGGTTCAGCTAACTTTCTCCGGCTCCCTCACCATCGCCATCGGCATCGAGGCGGTCATCTTGCCCCCAAAATATTTCGTGCGCGCCAGCATCAGTTTCTCGACATCCACCCCGGTCAACGGCTGCTGCCGCCCCAGCAGATGCGTGACCAGCGCAATCTGCGCGAAATGTTCCACCGTCTCCATTTTCATGTAAGCGTGCTCCACCGTGTCCCCGTAGGTCACCACGCCGTGATTCGACATCAAAATGGCATCGTAGTGAGGCACGTACGGCTCCAGCGTCTTCGCCAATTCCGAGGTTCCCGGCGTACCATAACGCGCCAGCGGAATGCATCCCAGCCCCATCACCACTTCGCACACCAATGGTTCCGTCAGCGGCAAACCCGCGGCCGCGAACCCGGTCGCGGTCGGCGGATGCGCATGCACAATCGCCGTTATGTCGGGCCGCGTGCGGTAAATCAGCAGGTGCATCCCAATCTCGCTGGTCACATTCCGCCGTCCCGCCACCCGCGCGCCTTCCAGGTCCACAATCACCATGTCCCCGGCTCGCATCGCCCCCTTGCTGATGCACGTGGGCGTCACCAGAATTCGCTCGCTGTCCAGCCGGACCGACAAATTTCCGTCCATCGCCGCCACAAACCCGCGCTCGTGCAGCATGCGCCCGTAGCGAACAATCTCTTCCCTGTATTTGCGTTCTGCGGACATGGAATACTCTCTTAGGGGAGTGACGAAAAGCGGCTCAAGCCTCTGCCCCCGCATAGTATCGCACCTTGCGCACAACAGACAAACAAATTTACAAATCTACCAGCGATCGGCAGAATATCTTGCCCCCCGCCTCAGCCCATCCCACGCCGCTCCTCCTATAATCTGAACCCGTGCTGGTTTCCGACTTCCACTTCCATCTTCCCGATGACCTCATCGCCCAGGAACCCCTCCCTGTCCGCGACGCCGCCCGCATGCTGCATGTGCAGCGCACCACCGGCCATTGGTTTGACCGCCAGTTCCGCGACTTCCCGGACCTGTTACAGCCCGGCGATCTCGTGGTCTTCAACAACACCCGCGTCTTCCCCGCCCGGCTCTACGGTCGCCGCCAAGGCGCTCGCGCCCAGCCTGTCAGTCCGCGCAATCCCGCGGCCGGCGCTTTCCTCCACGGCCGCATCGAAGTTTTACTCACTCGCCAGCTTTCCACCGACCCCAACGACTGGGAATGCCTGGTCCGCCCCGGCCGAAAGATCGGCGTCGGCGAACGCCTGTTCTTCGGCGAGCGGGACGAACTCCAGGCGGAAGTCCTCGCCCGCGCGCAATTCGGCGAGCGCCGCATCCGCTTCCATCCCGTCGGCTCTCATCCCATCGGCTCTCATCCCATCGACGATTTCTTCGCCGCCCTCGATCGCATCGGCCACGTTCCACTCCCGCCCTACATCGCGCGCCCCGATTCTTCCCGCGACCGCGAGCGCTATCAAACCGTCTATGCCAATCCGCGCGGTTCCGTCGCCGCCCCCACCGCCGGACTTCATTTCACCCCGGAAATCATCGACCGCATCCGCCAGCGCGGCGTCGAGACCGCCGACATCACCCTGCACGTCGGCCTCGGAACCTTTCAGCCGATCCGCGTCGACCGCGTCGAAGATCACAAACTCCACTCTGAGCCTTACTCCATCTCCGCGAGCGCCGCCTCCGCCATCAATCACGCTCTGCAGAGTCAACGCCGCGTCATCGCCATCGGCACCACCACCGTGCGCACCCTCGAACACGCGATTCGCGCCGGCCGAGAAACCATCGCGCCCGGCGCCGCCGCTGCCGACCTCTTCATTTATCCAGATCTCGAACGAGGTTTCGAATTCAAAGTAGTCAACGCAATGCTTACAAACTTCCACCTGCCGCAATCCTCGTTGCTCATGCTGGTCAGCGCCTTCGGCGGAAAAGAAAACATCCTGCGCGCCTACGCCCACGCAGTCTCCGAGCGCTACCGCTTCTACTCCTATGGCGACTGCATGTTCATCGACTGATGCAGCATCGATGGCTGCGACGCCAGCCGCTCGCCGCTGCCTAACAACTGCACTCACGTTGTTCTTCGCGTCCTTCGCGGCTGTTCTCGGCATCCTTCGCGGTTAATAGCTTCTAGCCGTTGCGTTATACTTTTCCGGGAGCACCCATGGCCACCGCGGCGAAGCAAGTCTCAGTCCACGATTTCATCTCCGAACTCCGCAAGTTCCCCGAGTCAGCCTTCGACCACACCGAGCAACTCCGCCAGTTCCTCCAAAACGCCCCGCTCAGCCCCGAGTCACTCGCGCCCTATCTCACCTGGGACCGCCAACACTACACTCGCAATCTGATCGACAAAACTTCTCTCTACGAATTGCTCGCCATTTGCTGGGAGGTCGGCCAGGCCAGCTCCGTTCACAACCACCGCGACCAGAATTGCTGGATGGCCGTCCCCATCGGCCGCCTGCTCGTCGAGAATTTTCACGTAATTCATCAGGACATCGCCGCTGGCAAATGCACCATCCAGCCCTCTGAAACCCTCGAGATGAATGTGTCGCAGCCGTGCGCCGTCGATCCCCGGGAGCCCGTCCACCGCGTCTTTAACCCCCGCGAATTCAATCAGCGCGCCGTTAGCCTGCACGTTTACTCCCGTCCTTTCGACACCTGCGTCGTGTATTCCGCCGAGCAGGGCACCTGCGGCGAAATCCAACTGCACTACACCACCCAATACGGCCAGCCCGGCAAGTGACTTTAGGCATTTGCGGCCCGCTTTCTAGCTTGGGAAAATGGCCTCGCGCGCTCGGGGCGTCGCTTGGGGTCAGCATGAGAGCAGTTTTGCCTTCGCTCATAATCTTTGGGCTGTTCATTGCAGCCTTCGTTCATTACGGAAATCAGATTCCACAGCTGAAACAACTGGGGCTGTCTCAGCCGAAGGAAGCAACTGACACCAAGGACGCCGATCCAACTCCGGCGGAGCTTCCCCCTTCCGACAAACCTGTAACGTTCGTGAGCCCGCTTGAACAGTTGATGGGCCCCGCTGACAGCACGCCCGAAAAGCCACCCGTGCCTCACCCCCTCGGGAAAGCTAATCCCAAAGATCTGATCGCGCCCTCGCCCGTGGGCACCAGCGGCGTCATCCTGCACAGAACGTTTTCCGTCGCCAATGCTGTAAATTTCCCCTTCATCATCCCCGCCCATGCGGCAACCCCGACATTGCACGGACACTATCAATCTTTTACCCGTCCCGAGGGAATTCAGGCCGCCGATGAAAATACCAATATCGGTTTTCTCTTGATGAATGAGGCGCAATACTCCGACTTTATCAACCGCCGTCCGGTAGATGCCCTCTTCTCCGTGGACTCTTCTCACGATCAAGACATAAACTTCGGCCTTCCCTCCTCGCTGGGCCAGCCTGCCAAGTTTTATCTAGTGTTCCGCAACAGTCCCGGCGAAGGCAGAAAGACCGTAAAGGCAGATTTCGCGANNNCGCAGCGGTTCACCGCTGCGATCACTGCAATGTTTTCAATGCCGGCTTTAGCCGCCGAGGGACGTTCAATCCCGTCAACAGACTTTTCCCGCCCCCGTCGGCTGCTAAACTATTCGCTTGCCCGCGCGAAAACAATCCCCGGTATCTGAACCCAGCAGCGAGCACTCTCCGCTTGTCTCGAAGAACATTGTCCCAAAAAAAGAGAGCGACTCCGCCAAACCCCGTCTCTTCCTCATCGACACCATGTCGTTCATCTTCCGCGCCTATCACGCCATGGCGCGTCAGCGCTCCATGTCCACCAAGTCCGGACTGCCCACCGCCGCCGTCTACGTCTTCGTCAACATGCTGCGGAAACTGCGCGACGACTTTTCTCCCGCCTATCTCGCCGCAGTCTTCGATGTCGCCGCGAAAACTTTCCGCGACACCCAGGCCGAAGCCATCACCACCATCCGCAAGTTCGACATCAAGACCCATACTTTCACCGAAATCGAATACAAAGGTTACAAAGCCAACCGCGCCGCCATGCCCGAGGATCTCGCCCAGCAGATTCCTTACATCCGCCGCGCCCTCGAAGCCTACCGCATCCCTATCCTCGAACTCGCCGGCTTCGAAGCCGACGACGTGATCGGTACTCTCGCCCGCAAAGCCGCAGCCGCGGCCTATTGCGTCTATGTCGTCTCCAGCGACAAGGACATGATGCAGCTCGTCAACGACGATGTTCAGATTCTCAATCCTCCTAAAGATAATCTGATCTGCGACGCCGCCAAGGTCGAAGAAATTCTCGGCGTCCCTCCCGAGCGCGTCATCGACATCATGGCCCTCCGCGGCGATGCCATCGACAATATCCCTGGCGCCCCCGGCATCGGCGACAAAGGCTCCGTCGAAATCATCAAGCGCTTCGGCACCGTCGAGCAGGCGCTCGAACGCGCCGCTGAAGTCGAAAAGAAAACCTATCGCGAGTCGCTGCTGAACAATCGCGACACCATCCTTTTCAGCAAAAGCATGGCCACCATCGACACCAAAGTTCCCGTCGAACTGAACGTCGAAGCCATGCGCGCCGGCGAGCCTGATCTCGCTCTGCTCCGCCAGCTCTTCACCGAACTTGAATTCACTTCGCTGCTGAAAGAAGTGCTGCCGGAAGTCCAGATCGCGGAAACTCACTACACCGAGGCCGAGTCCGCCGCGGACGTGGAAACCATTCTCGCCACTCTCGCTCCCCAAGCCGCGCTTGCCATCGCCGTCGAACAGTCCGGCCCGCTTCCAGAAATCGAGGAAGAAGAAATCGCTGAAGAAATCCCGCAATCGGGAATGCTCGCGCTCAGCGACGACGCATTCCCCACAGCATCGCCAGAGCCAGCCTCTCCGCGCATCGCCATCTCCGCAGCCGCCGGCTCCGCCGCTATCGTCAAGCTGGATTCCACCAGCGCCGCCACGAAACTTCGTTCCATCCTGACCAGCGCCGCCACGTCCAAAACAATTCACGATTACAAAGCCGCCATTCACGCACTCGACGCTCTCGGCATCAACCTGCAAGGCGTCCAGCACGATCCCATGCTGTATTCCTATTTGCTCGATCCCACTTACTCCTCGCACCGCTTGTCGGATGTCGCTCTCCGCCGCTTCAATCTCAAGCTCAGCCAGCTCCAAACCAATAACGATCTCTCCGAAGCCGCCGATATCACCGGCAGGCTCGCTTCCATATTTCGCGAAGAAGTCAACCAGGCAGGACTGACCCAGCTCTACGAAGAAATCGATCTTCCGCTCGTTCCCGTGCTCGCCCGCATGGAGCAGGCCGGTGTAAAAATCGACACCGCCGCGCTCGCGACAATGTCAACCGAACTCGAGCGCGAGATCGCGATCCAGGCCAAAGATATCTACCAGCTTGCCGGAAGTGAATTCAATATTGGTTCTCCCAAGCAGCTCGGCGACGTTCTCTTCAACAAACTCAATCTGCCCAAGCCCGTGAAATACGGCAAAGGCCGCACTATATCGACTGCTGTCGATGTTCTCGAAACTCTCGCCGAAGATCATCCCATCGCCAGAAAAGTTCTCGATTACCGCCAGCTCACCAAGCTGAAGTCCACCTACGTCGACACTCTCCCCGCGCTCATCAATCCCTCCACCGGACGCCTGCACACCACCTTCGGCCAAACCGGAACCGCCACCGGACGTCTCTCTTCCGCCAATCCGAATCTGCAAAATATTCCCATCCGCACCGAACTCGGACGCGGCATTCGCGCTGCCTTCATCGCCGAGCCCGGCCACGTTCTACTCACCGCCGATTACTCGCAAATCGAACTCCGCCTGCTCGCCCACTTCTCGCGCGATCCGCTGCTGGTCGAAGCCTACCGCCGCGGCGACGACATCCACACCCTCACCGCCTCACAAGTCTTCGGAGTCCCGCCGCTCATGGTCACGCCCGACCACCGCCGCCAGGCCAAAGTCGTGAACTTCGGCATCGTCTACGGCCTCTCGCCCTTCGGACTCTCGCAACAACTCGGCATCGAGCCCGCCGAAGCCAAACAGTTCATCGCAAACTATTTCGAAAAATACAAAGGCGTCCGCGCCTTCATCGACAAAACTCTCGAAGAAGCCCGCCGCGACCTGAAAGTAAAAACCCTCCACGGCCGCGTCCGCCCCATCCCCGACATCAACAGCAAAAACGCAAATCAAAGAGGCTTCGCCGAACGCACCGCCGTCAACACCCCGCTGCAAGGCACCGCCGCCGACCTGATCAAAGTGGCCATGATCCGCATCGACGCCGCGTTACAAGAGCGCAAACTGAAATCGAGAATGACCCTGCAAGTCCACGACGAACTAGTCTTCGAAGTCCCAGAGAAAGAAGTGGACACAATGCAATCCCTGGTGAGAGAGCAAATGGAAAAAGTCCACGTGCTGGCGGTCCCCCTGCTAATAGAAATGGGCGTAGGCCCCAACTGGCGAGATTTGGATTAGCAACGGACGGCAAAGGTTCGTGTGGGTCGGACACTCTTGTCCGACNNGGACAGGGCGGGGATTTTGATCCTAGAACGCGAACCGCACACTATCCTCCTGTTTACGCGAAGGCCAGGCCACGCTTACGAGCTAGCCCTTCGCGACCCACCCAACAACACCCGCGCCCAAAATCAACCACGCAGAATTTATTTTGAATCGAAATATCAAAATCACGCTGATCGCCAGGATCGAAATGGTGAGCCAATCCGTGATTGACGCCTTCCCCAGCTGCCACGCAACCACCGCGATCAACGCCAGCGATCCCACCACCACTCCATCCAACACTGCTCCCGCTGCGGCTGAGCGCCNNATAAAGCCTGGCAGGAAAATCCCTAGAGTCGCAACCGCCGCCCCCGGCAAGCCACCCGCCAGGTAGCCGATAAAAGTCGCCGTGGTGAATACCGGCCCCGGCGTGAATTGTCCCACGGCCACCGAATCGATCAGCTGTTTTTCGGTCAACCAATGCAGGTGATCGACAAACTCCGCCCGCAGGAACGCCAGCAGCACATATCCGCTTCCGAAGACGAGTGACCCGATCTTCAGAAATGAAAGGAACAAGCGTCCCAGCCTGATCGGCGCCGCGGCCGCAACCGCGACCGCCGTCAGCCCCGCAGGCAAGAACACCTTCGACCAGAAAACCCCACAGAGCGCGGCCGGATTACGTCCACTTTTCTGCACCCACCGCACGATCCCGGAGCTTCCGCCCGCAATCATCAAAACCAGCAGCGGACTCACGCCCACAAAATTCAGCACAGCAGCTGCGGCCCCAATCACAGCCAGCACCCACGTCTTCGCAGCCGTTTTCCCCAGGTTCCACAGCGCTTGCACGATGATTGCAATCACCGCAGGCTTGATGGCGCGCAGTATTCCCTCCACCTGCGGCAGCGAGCCAAAATGCACATACGCCGCGGCGATCAGCGTCACCAGAACCGCGGCAGGAATAATAAAACAAGCGCCCGCGACAATCAGGCCTCTCCACCCGCCCAGCGAACGCCCGATAAAAATACACACTTCGGTCGAGCTTGGCCCAGGAATCAGACTAGCCGCGGCCACGCGATCGAGAAAGTCTTCCTCGGTAATCCACCCACGCTTTCGGACGAACTCATCTTCCATCATCGCGAAATGCGCGACCGGCCCGCCAAACGCGATCGTGCCCAATTTTAAAAAAACCAACGCCAGCTCCGCCAGTGATACCGGATCTTTGACAGCCGGATCCTTGCTAGCCGGACCTATGACAGCCGAGTCGCTCAAGTTTCTTGTCTCTGTGCGAAAGTCTCTGTGCGAAAGGCGCGCATCCTGCGTCTTCAAGCCCCCAGCGCCTTCTGAATCTCCCCCGCAATCCCCGCCGTCAGCGCTCGCATCTTCTCTTCCGATTCCGCCTCCACCATCACCCGCGCCAAAGCCTCAGTTCCCGAGTAACGCACCACCACACGTCCATTCCCATCCAGCTCGCGCTCCGCGGCTTCAATGGCCCGCTGCACTCCTGGCACCTGCGCAAACGGAATCTTCTCCCGCACCCGCACATTCTGAATNNCCGTCTCCAGTCGTCGCCTCGCCATCGCGAAAAATAATGTGCCCTGACTGCTCTCCACCCAAAGTCGCCCCCGTCTTCAACATTTCTTCGAGAACATATTTATCGCCCACGTTCGCCCGCAGCATTCCAATGCCCGAGCGCTTCAGCGCAATCTCCACTCCCATATTCGACATCGTCGTCGCCACCACGGTTGATCCACTCAACTTTCCTCGCGACTGCAGATCGCGCGCCATCAACAGCAGCACGCCATCTCCATTCACCACTCGGCCCTCCCCATCGCAAAACAGAGCGCGGTCGGCATCGCCGTCAAACGTAACCCCCAGGTCGACCTTCCCGCCCGAATCCGCGACGGCTTTGCCCAACGTCTCCGGATGCAATGCCCCGCATCCATCATTAATATTTCTCCCATCCGGCGTTACGTGTATAAACGTCCCCTGGATTCGCGAGCTGCGAAATAATTCCGGAGCCTCCGCCGTCGCCGCGCCATTGGCGCAGTCCACCAACACCCGCAGCCCGCTCAAGTCGGACGACACACTCCCCGCCAGCCACTCGATATACGCCTTTCGCAGCACCGACTCTCCCGGCAGGGATGGTCCGGCAATCCTCAGCGCCGTATCGTCCGCCGCCCCCGGCTTCCCTAACAACGCAAAAATTTCTTTTTCAATCGCCAGCTCTCGCGCGTCCGTCAGCTTGAATCCATCGCCGGAAAACACTTTGATCCCGTTGTCCGTCCACGGATTATGCGAAGCCGAGATCACCACTCCCGCCGCAAATCCACGCGATCGCGCCAGGAACGCCACTCCCGGCGTCGTAATCACGCCCGCACTGTGTACCACCACTCCCACCGCCGCCATGCCCGCCGCGACGCGGTCGGCAATCCACGCGCTCGATTCCCGCGTGTCCTGCCCCATCACCGCCTCGGCCTTCGCCGTCCCTCGCATCAAATCATGCCCCAGCGCGCGCCCAATCAAATACGTGCTTTCCATGGTCAGCGGAAATTCGCCCGCCACGCCCCGTATCCCGTCCGTGCCAAACAATTGACGCGTCTGATTGCTCATAACTTTCTGCGGATTCCTGAGAAGAACCGAAACATCGAAGACGCAATTGACCAATTGCGATTGACCAATTGAGGATGATCACTGACTACGATAAAGCTGGAATATCAACGCCCGCTCTCTGCCGGCGTAGTCTTTCCCATGATCACCGTCACTCGCACCGGCGTCGGCTGCACTACCTGCACCAGCGGGTCTGCAACATACACATTGGTCACAAAGGTAGCCTGCGTCCGCGTTCCCGAAGCGTCCACCGGATCAGTCGTCGCCGCGTCCAGCGTCTCCACGTGATGGCGCGGCCCCGTAATCGTGATCTTCTCCGGATCCACCAGCACTCTCGCGATCTGCTCTCCAGTCACAAAACTGCCGGTCACTCGCGCATGAATCTCCACCTCGCGCGTCAGCCTGGTATCGAAACTAAGATGCACCTGCCCCGGTACCACTTGCACAACGTGCAAATCGCGCTGGTGGCGAATCTGCTGCGCCGTCAGATCGAACGTGCGTTCCCCCGGTTTCGCATCCGCCAATTCCAGTTCTGCATGGATATCCGTCGTGCGCAGCTCCCGGATCAACCGCTCCGGCCCGCGCACCCGGATCTGCGCCTCTGGAATTGTCACTGAACTGATCTCCAGCTGTGCGGGAACATGATCAAACTCAATCGGAACTCGCACCGCTACTTCCGCGGGCTCCTGATCCGGCGAAATTGCCAGCCACAAGCCCGTCGCCATCAGCAGCGATAAAACCTTCAGCCAGAAGTTATGCAGCACCCAACGCTGGAAGAATTCCTTCACAGCGGGCGCTCCATTTCTGAATCCGAATCCCGATCGGCGCTCATCGGCGCTTCCGCCCGCAGTCCCCCATCCGATTCATCGTTCTGCGCCACCACCGTCGGCAATGCCACGGGCGACATATAGCGCTGCAGTTCCGTACTCAAATGCTCGCGCAACTGTTCCACTGTAAGGTCGCGTTCAATCTTCCCCCCCACCGCCATGCTGATCGCGCCCGACTCTTCCGAAACAATCACCGCGATCGCGTCCGTCTCCTCGGTAATCCCAATGCCCGCCCGGTGCCGCGTCCCCATCTGCGTCGAAAGCACCGGATTCATCGACAGCGGCAAAAAACACGCCGCCGCCGCCAACCGGTCTTTCTGGATGATCACCGCTCCATCGTGTAGCGGCGCGCTCGGCCGGAAAATCGTGGCCAGCAGATCGTAGGACAGCCGCGCATCCATGGCCACGCCGCTCTCGATATAAGTCCGCAATCCAATCTCGCGCTCAATCACCATCAGCGCGCCCGTCTGATGCTGCGAAAACAAATTCGCAGCCAGCACAATGTCGTCGTACGAATCCCCTTCCACCGCCGACCCGCGCAGAAAACTCACCCGCCGTCCCACATCCGACAGCACGTGCCGGATTTCCGACTGAAACACCACGATCAGCGCGAACACCACATAAGGCAGCAAGTGGCTCACCAGCCAGTTCAACGTCACCAGCTCGCCGATCCGCGCCAGGTAGAACGCCGCCGCCACCGCCGCCAATCCCGCCAGCATCGGCGCCGCACGCGTCCCCCGGATCATCACCAGCACTTCGTAAATGATCAACGCCACCAGCAGAATGTCGAGCACCGTAAACGACACTCTCGACCATGGCGCCATCAGTTGCGTCACCGGATCTCCCGCAGCAAGAATTTCAAATGCTCGAACCTACATTCTAATGCAGCCGTAGAAAGAGAGAGAATGAGATCAAGTGATCCTGGAAGCGGAGTCACGGCTGATCCTTGAGATAACGGTCGAACCACTCTACTGTCCGCTTAAGCGCATCGATCTGGTTTTCTCGCTTGGCGAAGCCGTGACCTTCGTCAGGATAATAATGCGCGTCCACGACCTTGCCTGCTTTTTTTAGAATCGTAACCGCCTGCTCCGCCTCCTCGGCGGGGTCGCGAATATCGTTGGCTCCTTGCAGAACCAGCAATGGAGCCTTGGCATCCTTGAAGTACTTAATGGGAGAAGCGTCTTCGTAAGCCTTGCGATCCTTCACCGGATCTCCGAGCAGCGACTGATCGTACTGCTGCAAGGCTGGCTCCTCGTGCTGCTGCTCGGTGAGCCAGTCGGTGATGCCGAACAATTCGACTGCGGCGGCCCAAACGTCCGGCGTTCTGCCAATGGCAATCATCGCCATATAGCCGCCATAGGAGCCTCCGGTGATCCCGATCTTCTTGAGATTCACGTAGCCGGTGGCCGCAAGAAACTTTGCGGCATACACCTCGTCCTGCAGATCGCCGCCGCCGAGGTCCTTGTAATTGGCTTTCTGGAATTCCATGCCGTAGCCGGTGGAGCCGCGAACGTTCGGCGCAATACAGACGTAGCCGCGCGAGGCCAGCGCAACCGCCGTCTTGATGAACGCGTCGAGGGTTTGACCAGTGGGACCGCCATGCGGCAAAACGATAGCGGGATTACTGCCGTCGCGCTTGAGATTGAACGGAACCCAAAGAAAAGCGCTGATGATTTTTCCATCAAATGTGCGGTAGTGCACCAGTTGAGAGGCTGGAAGTTTGGCAGGATTCAACGCGGCCAGCGCCGAAAAAGTTAATTGCTGCGCCTGCCGCAGCCCGAGATCGAAAATCCAGTAATCCGCAGGCTGCGTAGAACTTTGATGGGACACCAGCAGACGACTGCCGGAAGAAGAATAGGCGCTTGGACTTCCCACTGCGGAATTGAGGCCCGGCGGAAGATTCAATTTTTCCGCACGAAGGCTCGAGCGATTAACCAGATAAAGATCGCTTCTGCCATCTTCGTTCACCACATACGTGAAACTCTTCGCGTCAGGAGAGAAATAGCCAGCTTCAGCTTCCCACTTCAGATCCGTAACCCAGGTCAATTTCTTGCTGGCAATGTCTAAGAGCGCGACGTTCTGGTAACCGCCTTTTTCATTCGAAGTAACCATCAGCGTGCGGCCGTCCGGCGAAACGGAGGACACTGTGTAAAGAATCTCTCCCTGGTGTGGAGTCAAGTTCTCCAGTCTGCCGCTGTTGACATCGACGCCATACACATCAGAGTCGGTATATCCGGCGTTTACACGATCGGCGTAGATTGTCTTGCCATCCGGGCTCCAAACGGCGTCGCCCCACTCGCGATTCTTGGTTTGCTCGTTGGTCAACTTCCGTATCTGGCGGGACTTCCAGTCGAGCAACTCGATGTCATAGTTCGAGGAGTCCTTGCCGCGAGCGGCAATGGCGATCATACTTCCGTCCGGCGACCAGCGCGGGCTGGTTTCAGATACATTCGGCGTATTCGTGATGTTCACCGGGTCGCCACCCTCACTGGGAACCGCGTAAAGGTCGAAGATTTCGCCGCCGCCCGCGTCCTGTTCCCAGACAATCCACTTACCGTCCGGCGACCAAACTGCGCGGTACTGGCCATCATCCGACTCGGTCAACTGGATGGGGAATCCTCCCGAAGCTGCTAGCTTCCAAAGATTGAATCGTCCGGTCAGGTTGGTGGTGAAGACAATTTGCCGTCCGTCGGGCGACCAGGACGCTCCCGCGACACTCCGTGTGTAATAAAGTTCGCTGATCGGGACAGGTCCGGCCGCCGGATTCGACACCGAAACGATTGATTTCGGGTCCGTAATTTCCCTGGTGTCAGGCGAGGAAGAAGCCCGCAGTAGCAAGCTGCACAGCACAATCAGAGTTGGAAAAGCAATTCTGTGGAAGACTCTCGCATGCGGCATCAGCATGAATTTATCCCTGATTCAGCGACGGATTTTCTTGGGCGCGCTGTAACCGCGAGTATTCTACCCCAGCGGTGAATGGACGCTTCAGGACTTGGTTTTGCTGGCGCCGTCGGGCTCGGCCGCTACGTTGTTGACCACCGCCCGAATCTCTCCCCGCGCCACTCTCGCCCTGATCTCATCCCCCGCCTTCACCTGCCCCGCATCCTTCACCAACAGCCCCGCCTCATCAAACACCAACGCATACCCTCGCTCCAGAATCGCCAGCGGAGAAAGCACCTCCAGTGCCCGCCCCATGCGCTCAAGCCGAACCTTGTTCTGCAAAAGCTGATTTCGCATCGCCGCCGCCATCGCCGCCGTCCCCGCTTCCAGTTCTCCCCGAATCCCCGCCAGCACCCGCCGCAAATCGTAATGCCGCACCGCCGCCGCCGCCGTCTCCCAGCGCCGCCGCATCTGTTCCAACTGTTGCCGCTCGCCGCGCTCCAGCCGGTAAGTCAGATCGTCCACCTTCTGCTGCCGCTGCCGGATCAAATCCATCATGCGCGCGAACGCCCCGTCCTGCGCCCGCTCCATCAGCGCATGCCGCGCCTCCAGCAGCCGACGCTCCATCGCCCGCACCAGCCGCTCCCCCACCGCCTCCGCCTGCGTCTCCACTTCCACCCGCGAACGGATCACCAACTCCGCCGCCGCCGAAGGCGTAGGCGCCCGCAAATCCGCCACAAAATCCACAATCGTGAAATCCGTCTCGTGCCCCACCGCCGAAATCACCGGAATCTCCGACGCCGCCACCGCCCGCGCCAGCCCTTCATCATTGAACGCCGCCAGGTCTTCCGCCGACCCACCACCGCGCCCCACAATAATCACTTCCACGCTGCGGCTCTCGTCACTGCGCACTTCATTGAAATACCGCACTCCAGCCGCCACTTCCGCTGCCGCAAAATCCCCCTGCACCTGCGCCGGATAAATCACCGCATTCGCCGTGTGATGCCGCCGCTGCAAAATATTCAGAATGTCGCTCAGCGCCGCCGCCTGCGGCGAAGTAACAATCCCAATTCGCGACGGCAATGTCGGAATCGCTTTCTTCCGCTCTGCCGCAAACAATCCCTCCGCTTCCAGCTTCGCCTTCAGTTGTTCAAACGCAACCTGCAACCCGCCCGCGCCCTTCGGCTCGATATACTCCGCCGCAATCTGCAACTCGCCGCGATCCTCGTAGATCGTCACCCGCCCCCGCACCACCACCTGCATTCCATCCGCCGGACGAAACCGCAGCAGCCGCGCCTTCGAACTGAACATCACCACCCGAATCTGCGCATTCCCATCCTTCAGCGTGAAATAAAGATGCCCGGAATCCGGCGCACGAAAATTCGAAATCTCTCCCTCCACCCACGCATCGGAATACTCCCGCTCCACATGCGCCCGCACCGCCGCCACCAACCCGCGCACCGTCCACACCCGCCGCTCCGGCGGCGTGAATCGAAACCCGAGTTGATCGGTCAGCGACATGTATCGAGTGCAGTGTAGCCTTCCCGGCATCCGTTTCCAAACGCTGGCAAGTTCGCGAGTTCAGTTTGATGGAGACAAACCCTTATCTCTTCCGGGCGTCATCCCCAAGCAGCACGCCCGCTGCTCAACGGGATTGCCGCACGAAACATTGACCACGGAACATCGAGCAGGGATAAGACGTAGATTACGGGTAGACAGTAAAGTGGGGACAGGGGGACTAATGAGACCGGAGACCTGGGGACCGGGGAAGGCCTTGGTTGTTGCCGTGATGGGATGCGTAAGCATGATCCCGGCTGCGGGACAGGAAAAGGCGCAAACGACTACACGGACCGTTGCGGCGAAAACAAATGGGCGCGCCGAGATTGATGCCCATGCGGCGGAATGGTTAAAAGAGAGCGATGTTCCAAGCCTGGCCGTGGCCTACATCGAAGATCGAAGCGTGGCGTGGACCGCCGTCTATGGCGAGCAGAGTCCGGGAGTTCCAGCCACGCCAAAAACGCTGTACAACATGGCGTCCTTGACCAAGCCCGTGACGGCGGAGACAGTTTTGCGGCTTGCGTCAGCAGGCAGGCTTTCCTTGAACGAATCCATGTCGCCCTTCTGGATTGATCCGGATATCAAGGGCGATCCCCGAAGCAAATTGCTGACGCCCCGCTTGTGCTTGTCCCACCAGACCGGATTTCCCAACTGGAGAGGTAAGACAGGAGGAGTCCTGAAGATTCAGTGGGACCCCGGAACCCAGACCGGATACTCAGGAGAGGGATTCAACTATGTTGGCCGCTTTGCCGAGAAGAAACTCGGCAAACCCTTTGATGTGCTCGCGCAAGAGATGGTATTCGACCCCATCGGAATGAAGGATACTTCCTACACAGCAAAGGACTGGTATGTCGGACGCCTGGCGGTTCCTCACGGGCCAAAACGCGACAAACCTGTCGACGATGTCGCGCAAGCCTGGAATGGCGCGGACTTGCTCCGCACCACAATTCAGGACTACGCCAAGTTCGTGGTTAGCGTCATGCACGACGAAGGCTTAACCAGGGAAATCGCGGCAGAACGGGCAACCCTGACGCGCGATCGCATGAAACCCGAAGATTTGAAGAATGTATGCCGCACCGTCGGAGATCCCGCACACTGCCTCGTGACTGCAGGAATGGGTTTGGGATGGGAAGTCGAGACCGTGAACGGGGAAAAAATTCTGGATCATGACGGCTCCGACTGGGGAGTGAAGACATTCGTGATGTTCGTTCCGGCGCGAGGAATCGGCGTGGTGGTCTTTACCAACGGAGAAAACGGCGAAGCGGTGATCAAGAAAGTGGTTGAGGTTCTTTATCCGAACAAGCTATACCTGGCTACGATGTAAGCAGCGTCAGCCACTTCAGTCTCACTTCGCTCGCCACACCGTCTTCCCCGCCACCATCGTCCACAGCACCTTGGTCTCCCGCATCTCCTCCGGAGAAACCGTCAACACATCGCGGTCCAACAAAACCAAATCTGCCCGCTTGCCCGCAGCGATGGTTCCAAGAGAATTCTCCATATTCATCGCCCGCGCCGAATTCCGCGTGTAGGCATAAAACATTGCCTCCCGCGGCATGTCCTGCGAAGCGTCCAGTACTCCTTCCGCTCCCTTGCGCGTCTCTGCCTGATAGATCGCTCGGAAAACGTTCGCGGTCGAAACCGGCCAGTCGCTCGCCCCCGAAATAATCCCGCCGTTGTCCAGAATCGAACGCGCCGGATACTGCCACTTATAAATTTCAGGATCGATATAAGGTTTCAGAATTTCAATCGTGTCGTTGCTCGCCTCCGCCCAGAAAAGCTGCAACGCGCTCACCACACCCAGTTCCCGGAATCGCGGGAAATCCTCCGGCTGCACGAACTGTTCATGCGTGATCGTATGCGGCAATCCAGAATTGCCATTCGCCTTTCGCGCCGCCGCAATCCCATCCAGCGCCGCCGTGACCGCCCCATCACCAATCGCGTGTACGTGAATAATCAATCCCGCCTTATCCGCCGCCACGCACAACTCCGCAAATTTCTTCGGCTCAAACAACAAATCACCGTTGCGTCCCGTGTTCTTATACGGCTTGCTCAAATGCGCCGTCTGCGACGGATATTCCACCACCCCGTCCGCGAACACTTTGATCCCCGTGACGTGCAGATTCGCCACATTCTTATAAGCCTCGCGTGTCTTCTGCACCCCCGCCAGTTCCGCCGCAGGATCCTTCGCCAGCACCCGCGGAAACGCCACCACTTCCGAAGTCAGCTCGCCCCGGTCCGCCAGCATCTTATAAGCCCGCAAAACATAATCAGCCGCCAGCGGATCAAGCCACGCCGTGATGCCCAGGCTGTAATTGTATTTCAAAGCCGCCCGCGCCCCCGCCAACAACTGCTCGTCGCTGTACGCTGGCAAGAGCGCCTCGATTTTCTTCTCGCCTGCATCCACCAAAAATCCATTCGGCTGCATGTCCTTATCGAAGCCGTAATAACTTCGCTCGCCCGCAGAGAGCTTCTTCAGAAACTCAGCCGTGATCCCCGCCCGCTGCAACAGCGCCCGATTCGCCCACGACGTATGCCCATCCATCCCGCGCAGCAAAACATACTGCTTCTCGTAAACTCCCGTGCCAAACTCCGCATTGAGCACGTCCAGATGGGACCAGAACGCCAGCGGCATGCCCTGAATCTCCAATATGTCGCCGCGCATACCCCTGCCCGATTTCTTCGCGTCCTCAACAAAAGGCGCAAGCTCCTCAAGCGTGTTCACCTTCTCGCTGGCGTCCGCCGAAATCAGCCCGAGTCCGCCATCAATCGAGTGGCTATGGGAATCGATGAACCCCGGGAAAAGGCTCTTGCCCCCAAGATCGACGCGCTCCGCACTCGCCGACACAACTTTCATCACCTCGGAAACGTTGCCCACCCCAACGATCTTGTTGCCCCGAATCGCCACCGCCTCCGCATAAGGATTCTGCGGATCTCCAGTGAAAACTTTGGCATCAAAGAAAACCCGCTCACCCGAATCCCCCTGAGCCCACAGCCCCGAACCAACCGATACGCAACAACACGCGGTAAACAGCAGCCCGATTAAACGACGCGCCAAGATTCGTGCCATTCTCTCCCCGCCAGTACGCAAGATTCACCCACATCCGGAACACGAGAAGTCTAGCAGCCCCGAGCAACTGGGGTTCGCATTAAGATTCACATTAGGATTCGCATCAGGGAAACTGGCGGTCACAAATACGAATCCCCGCGCCCGTTTACAAGGCGCGGGGATTCAATCTCGAGACTTGCCACTTACGGAGCTATGCTACGCAACTCAGAATTGGAAATCTCTGCACCACTCGTCGATTTAGCTTTGACCGAACTGATGGCAACCGGCGCACTGTGCCCGGCTTCGCCCTCGTCCGACAACAGCCCAAACGCTCCCACCCCCGTCGTCGTCCCCACATACACTTTGCCATTGATGATCAGCGGAGTGATGAACTTATTCCCCGCGCCAAACTGATCGCGCCCATTCGCCGCCTGGTTGGTGTTGTACAGTTCCACCAAAGTATTCGCGTTGTAGGCGTGCATAACAGCAGGATCCGTATTCTCCGTCGCCCACAGTATCCCGTTCGCACCTTTGTCGGATGAAATGCTGGGAGTCGCTCCCGGATACCCAAAGCTTGTGGTGGTCTGCGCCACTGCCTTAGTCGACAGCTTCGCATCCTTAAATTCAAATTCGAGAATCGGCTGCCCCACCGGTCCAAAATATAGCCGCCCATTCGAGAAGGCCGGCATGGACCAGATTCCTCCCGGCAACGCTCCCGACAGCTCCTGATAAATGCTGTCATTATTCTCCGGGTTGAACTTTCCCATCGAGGTGCGATTCACTATATAAAGGTTGGAATCTTTCCCCGCCCCCGCCGCCAGGTCCCACGTATTGCCCGAGGCGTCCTTCATCGCCGGCAGCAATATCCCTCCGCCCGAGCCCAGATCCACATCGCCATCACTCTCCTGCACCCCGTTGTACATCTCGAAATAATCTGCCACCGCCAGCCCGCCCTTCGCCGTCAGCCGGATGAAAGCATTCCCGTAATCCCCGCTGCTCGGGAAGCCGCTGGAATTCAAACTCGTATCAAAGACCCCGTTGGCATCGAGAAAAAAGATGTTGCCCAGATCGTCCGCCGTCAATCCCGCACCCGCGCCCCAAATCGCGCCCTCGTTCCCATTCGGCGTCACATTGATCACCGTCTTCTGCGCCAGCGTCGTTGCGTTATAGCCCATCACCCACCCCGTATACGGACGGATGTCGCAATGCGACGCCCACGTCAGATAAATCATATTGCCCACCTGCAGCAGCCCCGACCGTTCCTTATACTGCGCCGGATCGAAGATCACATACCCGCCCGAACTGTTATCGCCATCGCCCGGATACTGAGCGGCAATCGTGACCGGCCCGTTGTACAGCTCATTGCCCGTCGTCGCATCCAGAGCATGCAACCGCTGAAAGTAGTCTCCCGTAGTCGTATTCTTCGACATGGCCACCGTATAAATGACTCCATTCGATCCCGACGGCCGGCTGATCACCGGCGTCGAGGTAATCCCAATCACCGGCTCGACCTGGCTGCAGCCGCGATCGTCCGAAGGCGTCTCGCCCGCTTCCAGCGTGCTAATGTGCCAGATCGCCGCGCCCGTGTCGGCATCGAACGCGTACACCGAATCGTTTTCCGTGACCACAATAAGAAGGTTATGCGTCCCACTGCCCTGAATCGGCACCGCAGACAAGTACAACGGCTCCCCGTCGACCAGCCCATCCACCGTCAACTCAAACAGCTTGCCGAATGTTGTGGAATTCACATTGCTGAGGTTAAGCGTCGTCTCCGCCGAATTCAGCCCCGTACGCGCGTTATTGTTATGGTAGGTAAGAACGTTCTGCGAGAATGCGCCAGGCATTCCGCTGGCAAGAACGCACGCGACGAAAAAGGCGGCCAAGACAAGGCGAACCATAGAAACTTTGGGGGATATCACGATGAAACCTCCTTGCAGGACTTTCTGTCAGTGCAGATCTGGGTTGAGCTGTTTACCCGACGTTGTGAGTGGCAAAAGTTAGTTGCAAATTCGGCCGTCGACGGAGGGGCGAGAGATGTAATATTTCTTGCAGTTTCCAATCACCCGAGCCGGGCGATTACTGCAAACGGTTATTGCACCCGATTATTGCAAACGATTATTGCAAACCTTGAGCGGATTGCCAAACCTCGCTGGTACATGCCGCCACCTTCTGAAGGGACGACTCGCCCGATGTCCGAATTCGGCAAACTGTTAGTGCTTTTCGGCGTCATCCTGGTAGCTGCCGGCCTCGTTCTGATCCTGCTCGGCCGCACCAACCTCCCCATCGGCCGCCTGCCCGGCGACTTCCTCTATCGCGGCAAGAACACGACAGTGTACTTTCCGCTGGTCACCTCGCTCCTGTTGAGCGTCGTCCTGTCCCTAGTGCTCTACCTGATCAGCCGCTTCCGCCGTTAGGAACTGTTTTTCGGAGTACGTTTCCGAGACCGGTTCTGAGCGTAAGCTGGCGACAGACTCATCGTTTCCATGATTGTGCAAACTCGGTCTTGGGAAAAAAACTCGCTTCGCGCCCGCCTAATGGCCGGTGGCGGTTTCCTTTTTTGTGTCTGCGGCTGATGCCTGCGGCCAAACCGGCGAGGCCAGTTCCATGCGCCAAATTGGCCCTCCCATGTAAGCCAGTGTCTCGGACTTTAGGACGACCGGGGCTTCGCCGCCAAGAACCCAAATCTGCGAATCTGGCGGTTGCTTTCCTACTATTGGCGCCACCACGCCCGCGACGCCGCCCAAGTCAACTTTCGCGACATAATGCGCGGCCTCGCGGCTGAATCCCCCCAGGGAAAAAGGCTCCGTCCCCTGGGCATTCATCACGATCTTCACCAGCCTCGGCTTCGGTGCAGCCACCACCATGGGAACTTCGATTTGTGACGTGCCGTCTGGGATATTCACCAGGAGAGTGGGAATCAGACCATTGCCTAAATCGGGCGGCAGCGCGAAGTGCTTGTTCTCTACTTTCTCTTTGCCATCGTCGTCGGTGTAGCGAACCGTAACCTGCCCGGTGGCACACGTAACCGAGAGATCGCTTGCGTTCTTGAACGAAGGCCCCTTCTGCACCAGGTGATAGGAGATGAGCCGGAAGTTGTGACGCTGCGAAAAAACGGTGGTTTCCTCTTGACGCGAGCCGTCTTTGAAGCGGAACGCGAGTTGAGTTGTAACTTGATCGCCGCGAGTGACCTGGCTTAGATCGCCGGCAGCGATCGCTACGCCCTCCAGCGTGCTGAGCACCAGAAAGCCGTGCTTTAAGCCTTCTCTGTGGCGCACCGCGACCGGAGACGCCGACGCCGCAACACCGGAAAGGATACAACTGGAAATCAGCAGAATGGCGAGAACGCGGGAGCGCAAAACCGTCACCTTTTGTGCCCAAGAAGGGCACAGTGCTTCGATGCGGTTACCGCCTCAGCGGTTTGCGCAATAGCTGGACGGATCGAGGTGCGAAGCGCCAAGGCTGGACGTGGACGTTGTGCTGGAAATGGCCTGCCATCTGACCCAATTTGTTTTGAACAGAAACGCGCCTCGCAGTTTTCGGGCCGGGTAGGTTAGCGCCATCGGCATGTCCTCGGACGTTTCTCTCCCAATGCTACAATCCCCCGCATGAAACACTGCCTCTTAATCTGCCTCGCCCTGCTCGCCCTGCAAGCCGCCGCTCCCGAAGTCGAAATCACCGCCGAGCCTCATCATCACCTCGCCCTCGAGAACAAATCCGTCCGCATCTTCAACTTCGAAGTCCCTTCCCACACCGATACCCTGATGCACTGGCANNCGACCAGCCCTTCCGCAACGTCACCATCGAGATCCTCGACGACCAATCCCTCCGCAACTCTCCCAGCCCCTGGGACCCCAAACAGAACGACGACCGCGCCCTCGAAACCTTCCCCGGCGGCACCCAGCAAATCCTCTTCGTCAAAGACGCCATCCGAGTCTCCGAATTCGAACTCCAGCCCGGCGCCGTCGTCCCCATGTATCACCACACCGGTCCACACCTCCTCGTCGCTGTCTCCGATCTCGAGATCCGCAGCGACGTCCAAGGCCAGGGCCCCATGCCCGGACACTTCAAATCCGGCGACTCCAAATGGCTCCCCGGCAACTACTCCCACACCATCACCAATACCGGCCACCAGCCCGCCAAATTCGTAACCCTCGAATTCCCGCAGTAGAAGGGCCACAGGCACAGCCAATGTGGGACGTGTGGGGACGGGCGACTCGCCCGTCCGTCGAGCGCAGCTCGACAACTCCCGTCGCGCCCACCCCCTGTCATGCCCCCACTCTAACCCCGACAGGAATTTCCACGTCGCAGCCCTTATCGCTGTCCGTGGCATACCGGCTTCCAGCAAACTCTGATTTTGGGTGGCGCAGCGCTTCCAGCGCTGCGATTACTGCCCTGGTATTAGTAAGGGCTTTAGCCCCTGAGGTAGCTACAGAGTACTGTCCGAACTAACCTCTATAAGCGAAAATTCCTGCCCACACCCTGATCCGGCGCTCAAGACTCGCAGCCGTTCATCCGCGCCCCAACCACCACGCGACTGCAATTTCCTGCAGATTGACAAGACCCCAACTACCGAACATAATCTTCCGCACGTTTTGGGCGCGTCCCCTCTTCCTCGATTGCCCGGAACCCTTATTTCCGTACCGTCTTTTTACTTAAAGCATTCGGTCCCGTCTGGAAGATAAGATTCGATTTCCCAAAGGAGATGTCTCCCATGAAATTCCGCGCCGCTTGCGTGGTAGCTGGATTCTTTTCGTTGGTTCTTTCCCTGGCCGCTCAAACTGCGAACAACAGCCCGGCCTCCGCCCAGGTGCCGCCGCCACTGATTCAGTTCTCCAATGTCGCCACGGATGAAGGCGGCAATTCCCTGAGCGGCGTGGTCAACATCACCTTCTCCCTCTACAACAATCAGCAAGGCGGCGAACCGCTGTGGACCGAGACGCAGAACAATATCCAACTCGACCCCACCGGCCACTACTCCGTGCAACTGGGCATCACCCAGCCGAACGGTGTGCCCACAACTTTATTCACGACGGGCGAAGCGCGCTGGCTGGGCGTGCAGATTGCAGAGCAGGCGCAGCAACCGCGCGTGCTGCTGCTCAGCGTGCCCTATGCGCTGAAGGCAGGCGACGCGGCCACCATCGGCGGATTGCCGCCTTCAGCCTTTGTGCTCGCAGCGCCGGGCACCACGGCAGGTGCCTCCGCGACCGCCCCGTTTGTCGCAGCCCCGCCTGTCGCAACAACGTTCGTCGCAGCCCCGGCTGACGCTCCTCCCGCCACCGACGTAACCGGCTCCGGCACCGCCGACTTCATTCCGCTCTGGACCACCACTTCCAACATCGCCGACTCCGTCCTGTTTCAGTCCGGCACGGGCAGCACCGCCAAGGTTGGCATCAACACCACCGCCCCGACCAGCACCCTGGATGTGGCCGGCGGGACCACGGTGGCAGGCACATTCACTTTGCCAACTCAGGGAACCGCAACCGCGACCAAGGGAGTGATCTCCCACACGCTGAATCTGGTGGCTTCATCGTTCAACAGCAGCACAAGCGCGGCGGTTAATCAGACCTTCCGCTGGCAATCCGAACCCGCAGGCAATGACACATCTTCGCCCTCGGGCACGCTGAATCTGCTGTTCGGCGAGGGCACGGCCACGCCGACGGAAACCGGGCTGCACATCGCCAGCAACGGACAGCTCACGTTTGCCACCGGGCAGACGTTTCCGGGGACGGGGACTGTCACCAGCATAGGCACCGGACTGGGCCTGACCGGGGGACCGATCACGACCAGCGGTACGCTGACAATCGATACTACCGTGGTCCCGCAACTGGCCGCTGCCAACACCTTCACCGCCAATCAGACGGTAAACGCGAATGTCACTGCAACGAACGTTACCGCGACCGGGACAGTTACCGGCACAACGGTGACCGGCGCGGTAGTGAACGCCACCAGCAGCTTTGATCTGGGAGGCACCCCCTTCGCCTTCGGCTCTTACGCGAACCGGAACGCGTTCCTCGGCTTCGCCGGGAACTCCACGATGACGGGTCTCTACAACACGGGCAGCGGCTACGGGGCACTCGCCGCCAACACCACGGGCGGCTTCAACACCGCCACCGGCTTCGACTCGCTCGTCAACAGCACCGCCGGCATCTACAACACCGCCAGCGGTTACGAGGCGCTCTTCACTAATACCACGGGCTCCGAGAACACCGCCGCCGGCGTTCAAGCGCTCTGGGCTAATACCACGGGCAACTACAACACCGCCGCCGGCTTCCTTGCGCTCCAAAACAACGCCACGGGCTACTACAACACCGCCGTCGGCGGCGCTGCGCTGCAATCCAATACCACTGGCGCCGGTAACCTCGCCACCGGCGCGTTCGCGCTCGCCAGCAACACCACGGGCGGCGGAAACACCGCCGCGGGCGATGCAGCGCTCTTGTACAACACCTCCGGCAACTACAACACTGCCAGCGGCTCCGGGGCGCTCTTCTCCAACAGCACGGGCGGCGAGAACAACGCCAGCGGCGTGAGCGCGCTCTATTTCAACACCACGGGTTCCTACAACACCGCCGACGGCTACTATGCGCTCTCCGATAACACCACGGGCTCGGAAGACACCGCCAGCGGCTCTGCAGCACTCTCCTTCAACACCACAGGCAACAACAACACCGCCAGCGGCTTCGAGGCTGTCTTCTCCAACACCACGGGCGCGAACAACACAGGCATCGGATACGAAGCACTCAACGACGGCACCACGGGCTCCGAAAACACCGCCGTCGGCGCATTAGCGGGCTATACCAACACAGGCACCGACAACACGTGCGTGGGCTACAATTGCGGCAACAGCTCGCCCCGGAACCTCAACAACGCTACTGCCATCGGCGCCAATGCCACGGTTAGCGTGAGCGATGGCTTGGTGCTGGGCAGCGTTGCCGGAGTGAATGGCGCCAAGACCACCGCCAAGGTGGGCATAGGAACCACCAGCCCCACCAACCTGCTCACCCTGGGCCAGGGCTTCGGCCCCTCCATTGCCGACGGTTGGACTACCTACAGCTCGCGCCGCTGGAAGACCAACATCCAGCCCCTGCACAACGCGCTGGGGATGGTGGAGCAACTGCGCGGCGTCTCCTATGACCTGAAGGACTCGGGCAAGCACGAGATTGGAGTGATTGCCGAGGAAGTTGGAGCGGTAGTGCCGGAAGTGGTCAGCTATGNNCTCGCGGCGTGGACTACAGCCGCCTGACGGCGCTGTTGATCGAGGCCGCCAAGGAACAGCAAGGGGAGATTCAGAAAGAACAAGCCCAGCTAGCCAAAGCAATCAGCCAGATCAAGCAGCAACAAAGTCAGCTCCGCACCCAGAGCACCACCATGCGGAGTCTCCAGGCCGAAGTCCGCGAAGCCCGCGCCACCCTGCGAAAAGTAAAAGCCCAGGTAGCCGCCGCCCAGCCCGCGCTCGTGGCAAGGAAGTGAACGCAGTAAGCGCCCCTGTCATGCTGAGCCACGCAGTCGAAGCATCCCTAGCCCCGCCGGAGACCCTTCTACGCATTCTCCAGAAGACCTCAGCGCACTCTGCGATTTAAGATTTTCTTTCCGCCATCTACAATCGAACCTCGACATGCACCCCGCCCGCATCTCCGACCTTCTCCAACCCTTCTTATCCCCCATCTCAAATCCTTGTCATTCCGAATCGGGCCGAAGGCCCGGTGAGGAACCTGCTGTCCTCTCCAACAATCAACTCCAACATATATCGACGTACATCG
>PLUI01000072.1:31074-34486 GCA_003164855.1 Acidobacteriaceae bacterium | reverse complement strand
GAGAAATACCACGCAGAATTCCCATCAGAGTAGTTCCGAAGATACCAATCAAGATCCCGCCGTTGACCTTCCGCGCCATAAGGACGATCGTTAGCGCGAGGCCAAAGCAGGCTGTTTGCACATCCTTGTCCGCGAAACTGCCGAGGCCCACGAAGGTCGCCGGGTTTGCGACCACCAGCCTGGCATTGCGCAGCCCAACAAAAGCGATAAACATTCCGATGCCTGTCGCCGTCGAATGTTTCAGGCAGTCGGGCATGCCGTTAACGATTTGCTCGCGAACGCGCGTGACTGTAAGGACAAGGAATAAGACACCCGAAAAGAAAACCACCGCCAGCGCCGTTCGCCAGGGGACATGCATGGAGAGGCATACGGAATAGGTGAAGTAGGCGTTCAGGGACATTCCCGGCGCCAGTGCGATGGGGTAGTTCGCGTAGAGTCCCATAACCAGCGTCGCCACCGCGGCGGAAGCGCAGGTGGCAAAAACGACGCCCTCTGGCGGCATTCCTGCCTGCGCCAGAATCTGGGGATTCACGACGATGATGTAGGCCATGGTCACGAAGGTCGTGAGGCCGCCCAGCATCTCCTGCTTCACAGATGTCTGGTTCTCGGCGAGTTTGAAATAGCGTTCGATCAATGATTTCCCCTGGAAGAAAGTTGAAGGCGCCGGAATAGACCTAGTAAGTGATTTTGTTGGGTTTATTTTCCCAAGCACGAAACGCCGCCAAAGCTTCTTCGCGCATCATCTGAATCATCGGAATTTTACGTTGCGAGTGCGGCTGCGCGATTTCGCGATAGATCAGCGAATCATCAAATCCAATCTTGGACGCATCCGCGTCGGCGTTGGCAAAATAAACCCGGGAGAGGCGAGCCCAGTAGATCGCCCCCAGGCACATGGGACAAGGCTCGCAGGAGGTATAGATCTCGCAACCTTCGAGATCGAAAGCGCCAAGTTTCTTGCACGCCCCACGTATGGCGATAACCTCCGCATGAGCGGTAGGATCATTTGTGGAAGTGACTTGATTCGCCCCCTCTGCAACAATCGTGCCGTCTTTTACCACGACCGCCCCGAAAGGTCCGCCGAGTCCGGACTTGACGTTGTCAATCGAGAGTTGAATGGCGCGCGCCATGAAAGGATTGTCCATCGGTTCGCTCTACCTATGCGCAATCGTACGGGTCCGCTGGCGTGAGCAACCCGCGAACCCACAAACCCACAAATCAAGTCGACATGGACTCTTTCGCAGCCGCTTCGCTGAGAAGCGAGTATATGCTGGGACTTAGAATTTCGTAAAATGCTGTTCCAACCAAGATTGGTGAATGCGTTTTCCCAGGGAGGTAAATGTCTTGAGTTCGCATGCTTTCCTGTCCCGTCGAGTGGTCACGCCCGAAGGGATCCGCCCGGCGGCCGTCATCGTAGAGGGAGAGTGCGTCCAGGCGGTTGTTCCTCTCGATCAGGTTTTGGGTGAGGGTTGCGAAGTCCATGACTTCGGCGACGCGGCTATGCTTCCGGGACTGGTCGATTCCCACGTGCACATCAACGATCCTGGTCGCGCGGAGTGGGAAGGCTTCGAAACCGGTACGCGGGCCGCGGCGGCCGGAGGCTACACCATGCTTGTCGACATGCCGCTGAACTGTCTTCCCGCGACTACGACTGTCGCAGCGCTTAAGGCTAAACGTGAGGCTGCAAAGGGCAGGTGCCGCGTCGATTGGGCGGCTTGGGGCGGTGTGGTGCACGATAACCAAAGTGACATCGAAGCTCTCGCCGCCGCTGGAGTGCCGGGATTCAAATGCTTTCTGATCGACCCTGGTATCGATGGTTTCACCATGGTCGCTGAAGAACAGCTGCGAAGGGCTTTGCCGCATGTTTCACGGACTGGCCTGCCACTTCTGGTGCACGCGGAACTTCCTGGTCCAATCAATCGGGCGGCGGACGCTCTGGCTGATGCAGATTGGAATTGTTATTCTACCTACCTTCAATCTCGGCCGGACGAAGCGGAAGTCGCCGCTATTCGAATGCTGCTATCACTGTGCCGCGAATACAATTTTCGCCTGCACATCGTACATCTCTCCACCAGCCAAGCGCTGGGGGAACTGCGCGCCTCGCGCTCTGAAGGGCTTGCGGTCAGTGTGGAAACCTGCCCGCACTACCTGCATTTGGCTGCGGAAACGATTGCCAACGGGGCGACGCCAAGCAAATGCGCGCCGCCAATTCGCAGCCGTGAAAATTGCGAGAAATTGTGGCAGGGACTCCGCGATGGGACGATCGATCTTGTGGTGACCGACCATTCACCATGTCCTCCCGCAATGAAGCGGCTGCACGAAGGCAATTTCCGAACCGCGTGGGGTGGTATTGCAAGCTTGTCCGTCGCACTGCCGCTAATGTGGACCGAAGCCAGCAGGCGAGGTTTCACATTGCTCGATCTAGCACGCTGGATGGCAGCGGCGCCGGCTCGATTGGCCGGTTGTGACACTCGCAAGGGTAAAATTGCCGTGGGATACGATGCGGATTTCGTTATTTTCGACTCCGACCTCGAATTCGTTGTGACCCCAGACAGATTGCACTACCGACATCCAATCTCTCCGTATCTGGGAGAAACGCTGCGGGGCGTGGTGAGGGCTACCTATCTGCGAGGCAATCTAATCTTCGCGGAAGGAAAATTTCCCGGCGAACCGTGCGGACGGGAATATGCTGCGCATCTACATCATCGGTCCACTCGATAAGACTCATCAAGACTTCCTTCACAACTTCCGCGCCGTTTAGACCCGGTCTGGCTTACACTATCCCATCCGCGGGTCCAGCTTCCCGCAGGTTTACAAATGAATAGCGACAGCATCGTCGGCAAGTCCGTTCCGCGTAAGGAGGGGCGGGACAAGGTTACCGGAAGGTCGCAGTACGTCGACGATATGGCTCTGCCAAACATGCTNNATTTCGTTGATTGGGGACGACCAGCCGTGCCTGGCGAATGAATTCGTCAACCATCCTGAGGAGCCCATTCTTTTGTTAGCGCATCCAGACCGCCATCTTCTCCCGAAAGCCGTCGAGGCGGTATCGATTGAATACGAGCCTTTACCAGCTATCTTCACGATTGAGGAAAGCGAGCGCCGCTCCGAAATTGTCTGGGGTGAAGACAACATTTTCAAAACCTATTTGATCGAGAAGGGTGAAGTCGACGGTATTTGGGAGAATGCCGACTACATCGTGGAAGGAGAGTACACGACGGGTGCGCAGGAGCAGCTTTACATCGNNATATGGCTCTGCCAAACATGCTGTTCGGAGCGACGATTCGCAGCCAGGTTCCCCGCGGGCGTATCAAGAAGATTACCTTCGCTCCGGAAATTCGCTGGGATGAATTCGTGATTGTTTCCGCGAAAGATATTACCGGGAAAAACTGTATTTCGTTGATTGGGGACGACC
>PLUI01000072.1:0-31045 GCA_003164855.1 Acidobacteriaceae bacterium | reverse complement strand
TTGAATACGAGCCTTTACCAGCCATCTTCACGATTGAGGAAAGCGAGCGCCGCTCCGAAATTGTCTGGGGCGAAGACAACATTTTCAAAACCTATTTGATCGAGAAAGGTGAAGTCGATGGTATTTGGGAGAAAGCCGCCTACATCGTGGAAGGCGAGTACACGACGGGGGCGCAGGAGCAGCTTTACATCGAAAACAACGGGATGATCGCGGTTTTTGACGCCGCGCAGGGAATCACGGTGTGGGGCTCGCTACAGTGCCCTTATTACATTCACAAAGCATTGATGGCACTTTGCGATTTGCCCGCGGAGAGAGTTCGTGTTGTCCAAATGGAAACGGGCGGAGCTTTCGGCGGGAAGGAAGAATATCCGTCGATGATCGCCGGACATGCCGCGCTGCTCGCGATGAAATCCGGAAGACCGGTGAAGATTATTTATGATCGGATGGAAGACATGGCGGCGACGACCAAGCGGCATCCGTCGCGCACGCGCCATCGGACGGCCGTCAGCCGAGATGGCAAGATCCTGGGCGGAGAGATTGACTTCGCAATTGATGGCGGCGCGTACGCAACCTTGTCCACCGTGGTGCTTTCCCGTGGCGCGATTCACGCGGGTGGGCCGTACTATTGGCCGAGCGTTCGCATCCGCGCGAAAGCGGTTGCTACAAATGCCCCGCCGCATGGGGCTTTTCGTGGCTTTGGAGCCCCGCAGAGCCTGTTTGCCATGGAGCGGCACATGGACCGCATCGCGCAAGTGGTAGGTCTTTCTCCCATCGAGATCCGGCGGCGGAATTTTCTGCAGCCCGGACAGGCCACTACTACTGAGCAGGTGGTGCGCGAACCGATTGATCTCAGAAAGTTGCTGGACCGCGCACTGAACGTTTCGGACTATGAATCCAAGAAACAGCGATTCGCCAAGGAGAATCAAGCCGGGGCTACTAGGAAGGGCATGGGCATTGCCGCGTTTCTGCATGGTGCCGGATTTACAGGGTCTGGCGAACGCTATCTGAGTTCTGTGGTTGGAGTAGAAGGCTGCGCCGACGGCAATGTGCGCGTGCTGGTTTCGAGCACAGAATTTGGCCAAGGGACAAAAACTGTTCTCAGCCAGATTGCGGCCGAGGCCATCGGTCTGCCATACGAGAATGTCAGCACGGCCCAGCCCGACACTCTCGAAGTGCCCAATAGCGGTCCTACCGTTGCTTCGCGGACGGTGATGGTGGTTGGGAAATTAGTTCAGTCCGCGGCGTTGGGAATTAAACAGACACTGCTCTCTTCCAACCTGCTCCAGGACGGTTACACCGCGGCAGAGTTTCGCGCGGCCTGCCGGCAATATGTTGCGGCGCATGGCCAATTCCGCTCATGGTCGCGTTACGAGGCGCCTGCCGATATTTTCTGGGACGATCAAAAGTATCGAGGAGAAGCCTACGCAGCCTTCGCCTGGGCGGTTTACATTGCGGAGGTAACCGTCGACCTGACAACGTATAGCGTATCGGTGGACGACTTTGTTGCTCTGCAGGAAGTTGGCAAAGTTCTGCACCCGCTTCTGGCGAGGGGTCAAGTCATCGGCGGCGTTGCTCAAGGGATAGGTTTCAGCCTTTACGAAAAAGTAGTTTGGCAGAACGGACGCATGCAAAACGGCCAGATGACGAATTACATTATGCCGACTTCAACTGATCTGCCGCCCATTCGCGTGCTCTTCGAAGAGTTAGGCAATGTCTACGGTGCCTACGGTGCGAAAGGCATCGGCGAGCTTCCGATGGACGGTCCGGCTCCGGCAATCATCAACGCCGTATCAGACGCGTTCGGAATTCACTTCGATTTCATTCCTCTGCTTCCGGAAGACATCATGGATCGACTGGAGAAAGATCGGCTGGATAACGAAGGCTTCGCCGCGTCGCCGCAAGAGAACGGAGTGGATCCCACGGGTGTGGTGCGATGACTAATCCTCGCGAGGCTCGCGCCCAAGCCGAGATCTCATTCACGATCAACCGTGAGCCGAAGGTCGTGCATGCTTACCCGATGGAGCGACTACTCGACGTGTTGCGTCGGCAACTCCAATTGACAGGCACGAAAGAAGGCTGCGGAGAAGGGGAGTGTGGTTCGTGCGCCGTATTGATGGACGGCACGCTCGTGAACAGTTGTCTCATACCTGTGCTTCAGGCTGCGGGCTCAAGCATTATTACGATCGAGGGACTCGCTTCAGGCAACACGCTTCACGTCCTGCAGCAGGCCTTTTTGGAAAATGGCGGCGCGCAGTGCGGCATCTGCACACCCGGGATGATTCTCGCAGCCTCTCATTTGCTGAACGGAAAATCTGAACCCACGATGGAAGAAATTCAGGAAGGACTTTCCGGCAATCTCTGCCGCTGTACCGGTTACAGCCAGATTGTCGAAGCGGTCGCCGAAGCGGCGCGGCGCAGGACGACCGCATGAGATCGAATCCGTCCGACTACGAAATGGTCGCGCCCGGCAATTTGAATTCAATTGTCTCGCTGCTGGCAAGTGAGCCGGGCGTGTGGCTTCCGATTGCTGGAGGCACCGATGTGATGGTGCAGTACGCGGCGGGGAAGCTTCCGGCTCGAAAGCTGGTCAGTATCTGGAATCTTCCCGAATTGCGCCGTATCGATGTCACAGCGAGCGAGATTCGCATCGGTGCGGGATGCACTTATACTGAACTCCGCAAGCATGAGGTTGTCGCCCGCGAGTTCCCGCTCTTGCACAGCGCCGCACGTTGGACTGGCGGAATCGCCAACCAGAATCGAGGAACGATTGGGGGCAACATCGTTAATGCATCGCCGGCAGCTGACTCCCTGCCCGCATTGCTCGTGTACGACGCGGAATTGATTTTAGTGTCGGTACGTGGCGAGCACCGGCTGCCCTATGCAGGTTTTCACACTGGATACAAGAAGACGTTACTTGCGCCCGATGAACTCATTCAAGCTGTGTGTCTTCCGCGGCGATTCCCGGGATATTTCAGCCATGCCCGCAAGGTCGGGGCTCGCAACTCGCAGGCGATTTCCAAAGTATGTATCGCCGCGCTGGGGCGCCTTACCGACGGTGTGGTTGAAGATATCCGCATCGCACTGGGAAGCGTGGCGCCAGTGCCGCTCCGCCTTACGGAGACAGAGCGAACTGCGAGAGGAAACGTCATTGATTCCGATCTTCTGCTCTTGGCGAGAAAAGCCGCGATCGCCGAGATCCGGCCGATTGACGATATCCGATCTACGGCAAGATATCGCGCGGCAGTGGCGGGCAATCTTGTAGCCGAATTCCTGAAACTGCTAAGTTCGCAGCGCACGATGCGAAACGATGCGGGCGTAAACGCAATCCTGACGCAATGGAATCGTCTCCCGATCGACGAAGCCGTGCATGAGATTCTGCCCTGTTGCGGATCAAAGGCCTGGGGACGGGGGATGGTGGCTAAGAGACCGTTCGAGAGCGAAGCTGCGCTGCTGGCTGCGTCGGACGAGACGTGGCGCGATCTCACGAAATCAGATTGGATGGAAGCATTCGACAGTCACCCGCGAATCGGGGAATCGCGATCGTCATTGCCGCTTTCGCCGGCGCAATCTGTAGAATGGTCGGCGCAAGAGCAACGGAATGTAGGGGAGGCAGAAGCCGCCGTGAAGAAAGCTCTGGCGAATGAAAATAGAGAATACGAGCGGCGCTTCAATCGGATATTCATTGTGTGCGCCACAGGTAAATCTGCACAGGAGATTCTCGAGATTCTTCGGAGTCGCCTCGACAATGACTCGGACACTGAGCTTCACGAAGCAGCCGAGCAGCAACGACAGATTACGCAGATCCGGCTAAAGAAATGGCTTCAAGGATGAGATGTATTTCAACCCACATTCTGGACCTCGTTCATGGCAAGCCTGCCAGGGACGTTCTGGTGCGCCTGGAGAAAAAGCACAAGACCGGAGATTGGCGGCTGTTGAACTCGGCGCGTACCGATCAGGATGGCCGATGTCCTCAGTTGCTCCAGGAAACGGAAGATGTATCCAGCGCTGAGTATCGGTTGATTTTTGACACCGGCGGTTACTACGCGCTACAGAAAGTCGATGCGCTGTATCCGCGCGTGGAAGTTACATTCCAGGCGCGGGACGGCGAATCGCATTTTCACATTCCGCTGCTGTTGAGCCCGAACGGATACACAACGTACCGGGGAAGCTGAACTATTACGATTCTCACGCGATGGAGTTGATAAGGTGACCTCGTCAATCCGCGAATGGCTGAACCTTCTCGTGCGCTGGTTCCATGTCTTCGCGGCAATCATGTGGGTTGGCCAAACGTATTATTTCACCTGGCTTGATGGACAATTTAGCAGGCTCGCAAAACACTCGGCAGCGGATGGTACAACCCCGTCGCTATGGATGGTCCACAGTGGGGGCTTCTACACGGTCGACCGACAGAAGTCCCTAAAGGTTGGGCCCGAGCAAGTTCACTGGTTTCGCTGGGAGGCATTGATGACGTGGCTCAGTGGAATCGTTCTGCTCTTCCTTGTTTATTATTCCAGCTCCGGGCTTATCGATCCCGATGTTTCCGCCATCTCACAAGGCCGCGGCATCGCCATCGGATTCGCTGTGCTTGCTGGCGGCTGGTTCGTCTACGATCTGGCGGCGCGATCCTTGTTGGGCAGGTCAGAAGCGGTGTTTGCCGTATTCTCTTTGCTGACGATTGCCGTACTCGCCTGGGGATTAATGCATGTCTTCAGCGGTCGCGCGGCCTACATCCACGTCGGCGCGATGTTAGGAACGATCATGACGGCGAACGTTTGGTTCCGAATTCTCCCTGCGCAGCGCAAAATGATCGCGACGGCGGCGGCTGGGGAAAAATTCGACGCCTTACTTGCTACTCAAGCCAAACTGCGTTCCAAACACAATACGTTCCTGGCGGTCCCGGTTGTCTTTATCATGATCAGCAATCATTTTCCTGTCGCGACATATGGGAATACGTACGCTTGGGAGGTTCTCGTTGCCCTGGTTATTATCGGTTGGGCCGCGGCGAAGGTTGTCCGCGAAGCTTGAGATGCGAATTTGTTGCTGAAACCAAATCGTGCCTTCAACTGTGACTACAAACCGCGCAGCCGAAGCCCTCGCACGGTGCCTCAGGTTAGCATCGTTCACGGAAGACCCAGGCAGCACGCGCCGAACCTTCTTGTCTGCGCCGATGCATGATTGCCACCGTGAAATTGCTCGATGGATGGAGTTGCTGGGTGTTCACATGCGTGTCGACGCCGTCGGAAATCTTCGCGGGTTTTATCCTGCCGCGCAGCCCAACAGTCCGCGCCTCTTGATAGGATCCCATCTCGATACAGTTCCTAATGCGGGGGCTTATGACGGCGTCCTCGGAGTCGTACTTGCCATTGCGCTGCTCGAAGGATTGCAAGGACGAAGACTTCCTTTCGGGATCGAAGTCGTTGGCTTTTCCGAAGAGGAGGGAGTACGCTTCGGCACGCCGTTCATCGGTAGCCGGGCGCTGGTTGGCAGACTGGATCAGAAACTGTTGGACGTTCACGACGCACAGGGCATCTCCGTGAGGAAGGCTATTGAAAACTTTGGACTGAATCCCGATGAGATTCCTCAGGCCGAGCTGCAGAAAGACACTCTGGGATATCTTGAGCTATATATCGAACAGGGACCAATTCTGGAAAAACTGAATTTGCCACTCGCGGCGGTCGAGGCTATAGCCGGCCAGAGCCGGCTTGAGTTTGCATTCCTTGGACGCGCCAACCATGCCGGTACAACGCCCATGCATCTTCGCTGCGACGCGATTACGGGCGCGGCGGAGTGGATCAGCGCGGTAGAACGCCTGGCTCACGAGGTGCCTGGATTGGTCGCGACTGTCGGAAAGATCGAAGCTAAGCCTGGAGCGGCGAACGTAATTGCAGGCGAAGCAAGGCTGCCCCTCGACATTCGTCACGGATCCGACGAGATTCGACTTCGTGCTGTGAACGATCTCATCCGCGAGGCTCATGAAATTGCGGCACGCCGTGGACTATCGGTGCGGGAGAGTGTTTTGTTAAACCAAGCCGCAGTCGCGATGGATTCGTTCCTCACCGCGGAGATAGAAAAGGCAATTCTCAAGACAGGATGCAAGCCGCATCGCATGGTGAGCGGCGCAGGTCACGATGCCATGATTCTGGCGGAAAAAGTTCCTGCGGCGATGATTTTCTTGCGGACTCCCGGCGGCATTAGTCACCATCCTGCGGAATCGGTTGCGGTCGAGGACGTCGAAAGAGCGATCGAGTGCGGACTCCATCTTCTCGATCAGCTTGCTTCTTCGCCCGAATCTTATAAAAGGATCAAACGTGCATAATCTCGGCGGGACACGAAGTTCTCAACAAGCGAATCATCTGTTGCTGACTCCGGACACTTTTGTGCGTACGACTTTGCCAGGAATGAAGGCGTGTTCCGCAATCGTACACGTTGGCCCGGCACTGGGCGCCAAGTTCACGGAATACACTGCTGAGTTTGAAGCAAGAGGGGAATTGGGCTGCACGCCTTCGCAACGTTTCATTTTCGTAATCGAGGGTGGCGTGGCGTTGGAGGTCGACGGCAAACCGAGCGAACTGAGCGCACGCAGTTACGCCTATCTCCCCGAAGGATTGAAGCATCGAGTGGTGGCTACGAAGGTGAGCCGTGTCGCCGTCATCGAAAAGCCCTATCAGGCGCTCGATTCGCTCCCACCGCCGGACTTGATTGTTTCGAACGAAGATGCGGTTTCATCGCATCCGCTCGGAGACGATCCCAGCCTGCAAGTGAAATGTTTGCTTCCGGATGAAATGGGTTTTGATTTTGCAGTGAACACAATGGTCTACCAGCCCGGATCTTCGCTCAGTATGGTCGAAATGCACGTGATGGAACACGGGCTCATCATGCTCGAAGGCGGTGGAATTTATCGGCTCGGCGATTCCTGGTATCCCGTGACGGTGGGCGATTTTATTTGGATGGGACCGTGGTGTCCCCAATGGTTTGGAGCGATCGGCAAAGTGCCCGCGAAATATCTGATTTACAAAAACTGGAACCGTCATCCCTCAGCGGGTCTATAACTGGGTTTATAAGAATGAGTCTTAATATCGACCAAGATCGCCTGCTGTCCGATATCGAAACCCTGTCTTCATTCTCAGAAGCAGATCCTCCAGCCGTGACTCGAATCGTTTTTACGCCTGCGGACCTCAAAGCTCGTGCCTGGATGAAAACGCGTTGCGAAGAAGCCGGACTCACAGTGCGCCACGATGCGGTAGGAAATACTTTTGCTCGCTGGAATGGTTCTGATCCAGCCGCGCCGGTCGTAGGTACCGGCTCGCACATCGACGCCATTCCGAACGCAGGAAAATACGATGGCGTTGTGGGAGTGCTGGGAGGCCTGGAAGCGATTCGTACATTGCGGCAGAGTGGGTTTCGTCCCGAACATTCGATCGAGCTGCTTATTTTCACTTCTGAAGAACCGACCCGCTTTGGAATCGGGTGTATTGGGAGCAGGCTACTGTCGGGCACCATGTCTCCAGATGCAGCAAGAAAGCTGACGGACAACGATGGCGCTACGCTCGACGAGGTTCGGCACCGTGCATGTTTTGGAGGCGAACTCGAACAAGTAAAGTTGCCAACCGGCTACTACAAGGCATTCATCGAGTTGCACATTGAACAGGGACCGCTGTTGGGGCGGCAGAAAATTCCTCTTGGCATAGTGACGAAGATCGCCGCACCGGCAAGTCTTCGAGTTTTGATCGAAGGCTCCGGAGGACATGCGGGTGGGGTTTTGATGCCGGATCGCCGCGATGCTCTCTGCGCCGCAGCCGAACTGATCCTCGCCATTGAGAGCGCGGCGCGTGGCAGTGGAGCGATCGACACGGTTGCGACTGTGGGCATCTGCGATGTGTTTCCCGGTGCGGTCAACAGCATTCCTAGCCGCGTTCGCCTTAGCGTAGATATCCGCGACACGGATCTGCAGCGGCGCGACGTTGTCATGCGCGCACTTGAATCCACAAGCGCAGCGGTCGCAGCCAAACGGCAAGTCTCGATTCAGACTGAGTTGTTGAATGCCGACGCTCCGGCGGACTGTGCTCCCGCAATCATCGACGCGCTTTCTCAATCATGCCGTCAGCTCAACCTGAACTTTCTTTCCATGGTGAGCCGTGCCTATCACGACTCCCTCTTTATCGCACGCATTTCTCCGGTCGCGATGTTGTTCATCCCCTGCCGCAACGGCTATAGTCACCGGCCGGACGAGTACGCGCATCCCGATGACATCGCTCGCGGAACGCTGGTCCTCGCCGAGACTTTGGCTGCCTTGGCAGGCTGATTTATTTCTAACCGGCGCTGACGATGTGGCGCGTGATCACTTTGTCTTGAGCGATTCGCGGATCCTCGCATAACCAGGCTTGATGGCAGAATAGATAAAGTTAATGCGCTCTTTGTAGGGCAAGAAAGCGCTCTTCATCGCATTGATCGTGATCTTCTCAAAGTCTGCCAGCGACAGACCAAACGTGTCTGCGGCAGCTTCAAATTCCTTGGTCATCGTGGTGTCGCTCATCAACCGGTTGTCCGTGTTTAACGTGACGCGGAATTTCTCCTGATAAAGAACCTTGAATGGATGCTCTGCCAAACTTGGCGTGGCNNACATATTGAGCCAGATCGCCCAAGTTCACCGCCTTGCCGTCGACGACGGCAATATCATCGATGAGCCGCGTTCCGTGCCCAATGCGGTGCGCTCCACAATATTGAATCGCCTGCCAGATCGATTCTTTCCCGTAGCCTTCGCCGGCATGAATCGTGATGTTGAAGTTCTCCCGCTGGATGTAATGAAAAGCATCCACGTGCTTTTTCGGAGGATAACCACCTTCTTCGCCCGCCAGATCGAAGCCGACAACCCCGCGAGCGCGGAAATCGACGGCAAGTTCCGCCATTTCGAGCGAAGTGTTCATGTTGCGCATCGCGCAAATGATCAAGCCGGAAGCGATCCCAAAATCTTTTCGTCCCCGTTCCAGCCCCTTCAGCACCGCCGAGACAATCTGCTGATGGGTCAATCCTTTGTGGGTATGAAACACTGGCGCGAATCGAGTCTCAAAATAAACAATCCCGTCCCGGCTCAGATCCTCAGCTTGTTCATAGGCCACGCGCTGCAGAGCCTCTTCTGTCTGCATTACTGCAATCGTATGCGTGAAGCCTTCCAGATATTTCCCGAGACTCCCCTGGTTCGCGCCGCGAAAGAACCACTGGGCGAGCGCCTGAGGATCGTCCGTTGGAAGATCTTTGTATCCTGCATCTCGCGCCAGCTCAATGACAGTTTGTGGCCGCAATACACCATCCAGATGCTCGTGCAAAAGAACTTTGGGGAGGCTCTGCAGCAACTGTTTATCAAGTTTCATGGAATCTAATCCTCTTCTCGCCAAAGCAGTAACTGCGAAGCAATGAACGTTGCCAGATAATATCTTACCGCTCAATTCAGGCTCATTCTCAAGTCTGCGAGCAAGTCATGTTGTACAATCCGACGCCACTCTGATTTGCGGAAGGATCCCTTCAGCATGGAGCTGACAGTGAACGAGCGTTCGGAGAACGCAGACTATGGCTTGCGCCGCGGGATTCTATCTCCGCTGGAAACGTTAGCCCAGTCGGTCTCGACCATGGCTCCCACCACCACGCCTGCAGCTACTATTCCGTTAGTCTGCGCGCTTGCCGGCAATGGTACTTGGCTCGCGTACGCATTGGCGACTGTCGCCGTGTTGCTGGTCGCGTTGTGTATCGGACGTTATGCCCGCCACTCCGCCTCGCCCGGTTCGCTTTACACCTACGCATCTATGACGCTGCCTCCCTGGCTGGGCGCAACTGTCGCCTGGAGTCTCCTGCTGGCTTATGTGGCGACGGGATCGAGCGTCATCGGTGGCTTCTACCACTACGCCAACCTGCTGCTGCGGGATGCCACCGGACATGCGTACTCCGCAGTATTGCTGGCGACGCTGGTGACCGGCGTTTCGATGTGGATTGCCTACCGCGACGTAAAGATTTCCGCGCGCCTTATGCTGTGGATCGAGGCTGCGTCCGTCACAGTGATTGTGATCGTCGTGACGCTGTTGCTGTTGCGCCACGGTTGGCATTTAGATCAAGAGCAACTACATCTCCACGGCATGACTGGCAGTGGGCTTCGCCTCGGGCTGGTGCTGGCGCTATTCAGCTTTGTTGGCTTCGAGAGCGCGACCACTCTGGGCTCCGAGGCGCGCAATCCATTAAAAACGATTCCTCGCGCGGTCATCCAAAGCGCCGTTCTCGCCGGGGCTTTCTTCACCATCTGCGCCTACGCCGAAGTGTTGGGATTCCACACCGCCGGCCAGGATTTGGGTGCAAGCCAGGCGCCGATGTATGTGCTGGCCCGAGTCGGCGGCGTTCCGGTGCTGGGGTTGCTGATCGATATCGGCGCGCTGGTGAGTTTGTTTGCCGGAACTCTGGCGTGCATTACGGCCGCAGCACGGGTGCTCATGCTCATGGCTCACAATGGACTCGCCCACAGCTCTCTGCGCAACACTCATGCTCGGAACCAAACACCAAGTCGGGCGGTGGTTATTACAGGGATTGCCGCGCTGCTCCCGGTGGCAGTACTGGCGGCCCGCGGCGCCAGCGGTTTGGATGTTTACGGGTGGTTGGGCTCCTTAGCGACTTACGGTTTCATCGTGGCCTACGCATTGGTGTGCGTAGCGTTGCCACGCTACTTGCGCACCCACGAGGTTTTTCGTCCTGGAGCGCAAGTGGTTCCCTGGCTCGCGGGTATGGCCATGCTGTTCGCGCTGGTGGGAAATCTCTACCCGGTGCCGGAAGGCCCCTACGGCAAGTTGCCATACGTCTATCTCGCGTATTTGACAGCCGGCCTGCTGTGGTTCTTCATTCGCAGACGCGGTAAAGACGCGCTGCGCGCGAGTTGAGCTGAGCCTCAGAAACCTGTCGTTCCCCTTCGCCACCAGCATGAAAATATTCAATCTGCGGCAAAGAAATTTTCACTGAAAGAACCCTTTTGTTCCGGACGACACTCGTGTAGAGTCATCCAGTCATTTTCCGGGCGGCCAGAACAGACCCTCTCTGCCCCGAAAAATTGTTTGATTCAACAGCATTTCCCGGTCGCCAGCCAGCGGTCCCGTACACGTTCGCTTACATTTGTGTTTGCGAGGTCATTTCATGATGAACAGAATTGGACTCGTCCTTCTCCTCATCGCGGCATTCTTCTTGCCGTTTGCTTTCACACCGCAAGCGCAGGCGCAGCAGACGCTCGGTGGCATTACGGGTACGGTTACGGACAAGACCGGCAGTGTTCTGCCGGATACCGTCGTCACGATCCTGAGTGACCAGACAAAATTCACGCGGTCTCAGAAGTCCAACGCGAATGGCAGCTACGATTTTGTGAACCTGCCCATCGGGTCCTACACGCTAACTTTTACACACGATGGCTTTGAAGGCGAAAAAATTCCCTCTATTACGGTGCAGGCCGACCGAACCGCCACCGTTAACGCTGCCCTGAAAGTCGGGCAGGTCGGTACCGTTGTCACGGTCGAGGCCACGCCCTTGATGAACGCGGTCGACACCACCAACGGTTACATTCTAGAGAAAAACCAGATTGAATCTGTCCCGCTTCCGACCGGGAGTTTCACGGGCCTGGCAATCCTCTCGCCGGGGGTAAATGCGGAGTTGCCAAACGGTAGTGGCGTGAACGCCGGTTTGGGAAATCAACCCATTTGGGCCAACGGCCAGCGCGACACCAGTAACACGTTTCTTCTGAACGGCGTGGATGCTAGCAATCTCTTCAACGGCAAAAGCACAAGCCAGGTAGCATCGGCACGCATTGTGAACAACACTGGCATTGCCGGCGCCGGCAGCACCACCGCGGAAATCATCCAGAGCACGGCATCGCCCTATCTCGCCATCGGACAGGCTTTGCCCACGCCTGCCCCGGAGACCGTTGAGGAGTTTCGCGTAAACACCTCCATGTACGACGCGCAACAGGGATCCACCAGCGGCGCCCACATCGACATGAGCACCGCCTCCGGCACCAACAACATTCACGGTGGCGTTTACCTTCACCGCGGAACCGATTGGCTGAATGCCGCCCCGTATTTCTACAATCAGGACGCCAACATTCCTGCCAACGAAAAAGTCCCCGAGCTGCATCGTTATACTCTCGGCGGCACCATCGGCGGCCCTATCATCAAAGACAAGCTCTTCGGCTTCGCCAGCTATCAGCACACGCACGCTTCCGATCTGGAAATCGGAACCTCGCGCACCGCCGTGCCCTCCGGGCTCACTGACGATCGCAGCCCGGCAGCGCTGGCTGCCGTGGATAACCAGAATTTCAGATTTGCCAACGGATACCCGTGCGGAACGCCCCAAAACACGACACCCTGCCTCACGGCCGCCCAGGTGGATCCGGTTGCGCTGCAGTTACTGCAGTATCAGTTCCCCAACGGTCAGTATCTTTTCCCTTCGGCGAATCCTAATTTCACGCCGACCCTGAACTTCCCAGAAAATGTCTTCATCACCCAGCCGGCGTATTTCATAACCGACCAGGCTGTCACCGATCTCGATTATCTGGCTACGACGAAAGACACGCTGGCATTGAAGTATTACTACCAGCACGATCCCACCGTGGCGCCTTTCGGCTATTCCTCTGTCGAAGGCTTTCCGCAGCATTTGGACGCCGGCAGTCAGGTGGTAAGCGTTTCAAACACACAATCCATCAGACCGAACTTCAGTGTCGCCGAAGTCTTCGGCTTCATCCGCGAGAAGGTCTTCAGTACGATCGGCCAGCCCTTCACTCCTGGGTCGATCGGCATCAATGCGTTTGGCTCCTCCGTGTTCCCGGGAATGACGATCGTGGATGATTTAGGCAACGACTCCCCCGCCAACACAAACCTCGTCTACAACGCTGGCATCAATATCGGATCGACCGCAGCTTCGCAAGGCGCCTTCACCGGCATCTTTCAGAACCGTTGGATGCCTTCCGTCAATGCCATTTGGAGCCGCGGCAAACACACGTTTACCTTCGGCGGCAGCTTTTCCTATACTCAGCTCAACGCGCGCGATGAGAGAACGAATTCCGGCATGATCGGCTTCCTGAATTTCGACGACTTCCTCTCGGGCACTCCCATCGGCTATACGGCTGACGGATTCATCACCACGAACTTCCTGCAAGGCGATGCCAACCGCTATTACCGCTCCCACGAATCCGGTTGGTATCTTCAGGACAAGTTCCAGCTCCGTCCCAACCTCAGCATCAGCGCTGGTCTCCGCTTCGACTATCACGGAGGNNCTAACGGAAAAGAACGGGCGCATTTTCAACTTCGATCCGTCAAGTTACAGCTACGATGCGGCATCAGACACAATCGCCTCGAACGGCTTCATCGTTGCGGGGAACAATCCCCTGTTTCCGACGAAGGGAGTTAGCGATTCGACTCTGACGGGGCGCCAGTGGGGCCTGGCACCGCGCGTCGGCTTGGCTTGGAGTCCAAAGATGTTTAACGACAAGGTGGTCGTTCGCACGGGATGGGGCATGTACTATGATCGCGGCGAACTCTTCACCTACCTTTCTCCGGGGTTTGCGTCCGGCGTGATTGCGGGCGGTCCATTCGGGGTGAATCAGACGCCGCCGTGGGTAAATTCGCAGGTTTGTGCCGTTGCGTACGCGAACTGCCCCGGTGGATTCGAAAACCCCTGGGGCACGACGCTCGGTCCACCTCCCTCGGGCAATCCCGCGGATCTGGTCCTGCCCAATGCGACGGCAATCTCCGAGGGCGCGCAGCTGTTCTCCTTCGCCGATTACAATCGCGCCAACAAGCTACCCTATACGCTCAACGACACGCTCGATATTCAATGGCAGCCGCGCCGCGACCTCGCTATCGACATCGGCTACGTCGGCAATCTTGGCCGCCATGAAATCGTTCCCCTGCCTTTCAATCAGGCTCAGATTGCCTCGCCAACCAGCCCCATCCGGCCGGGTACTCAGTTTGAGCAAGACTATACTTACGGCTACTCCATCCTGACTAACCCGGCAACCTTCGCGCCGGCAACCCTTCCCAACGGGCAACCGTACCTGCAAACCTTTGAAGGCGGAAATGTCGACCTCCGCGTTCCTTACATCGGTTATTCCTCTGAATCCGAATCCTATACGGCTGCGGGGATCTCCGCTTACAACGCGCTTCAGGCGCATATTGAAAAGCGAATGAGTCATGGCCTGCAAGTCGGCGCTTCCTACACCTTCTCTCACGCGACGGACGAGCAGAGCGCAATGGGCCTCTTTTACAATGGCAACAATCCTCTGAACCTGCGCTCGGGCTATGGTTTATCCGACTTCGACCGCAAACACGTCCTCAATTTCACCTATAGGTACGAGCTGCCGAAGTTTTTCTCGGCATCATCATTGAAGGGGAAGATTGCTGACGGATGGGCTATTACCGGACTGACCGTCATCCAGAGCGGTCAGCCGTACAGCGTTGTCGATTACTCCGGCGCAGTCGGCAGCATATTTTACGGGGTGAACGATGGCATTACGAATCCAATCGTTCCTCTCTCCGGCTGCTCACCCAAACAAGCGCTCACCGGGGCTTCCGGCGCCACCCCCGGCGCTCCCGCGCTCCACGCCAGCTGTTTTGGCATCCCTTTGCTGAGTCCAGGCGCTTTGAACGGCGCAATTCCTTCCAATGACCCCTATGAGACGAACTTTATCGCCCATGGCGAGCGCAATATCTTTCGACAGTCCTGGCAAAGGCGGGCGGATATCTCTCTCGTGAAGGTGACCCAGATCACCGAGCGTTCCTCCCTGAGGTACACCTTCGATGTCTTCAACTTGACTAACACGGCGAGTTTCGATATCCCGATTGACGATGTGAGCCAGAACATCAACTTCAACGGCTTTCCCGTCGTTGGTCAGCCTGCAACGATTCCTCCTTGCGATACTAGCTACACAGCCCTGTATGTGTGCCCGACCCTGAGCGGCTTGGGCATCACGAATAAGACCATTGGAAGTCCGAGACAGATCCAGATGTCGTTGAGCCTCAACTTCTAATTCCGCAACGGGTGCGAAGGGAGCCGCGGGACCAGGGCCTGCCCCCTGGGCAGTCCTTCTTGCAGATAACGGGTAGAGTTCCGGCCTGCTGGCCGGTGCCGCAAGAAAGTCGTTGTCACTCCCGCCCGATGTCTTCGTTCCAGATCTCGGGATTCCGGCGAATATATTCGCCCAACATCGATGAGCACTCTGGAGAATCGAGGTCGATAATCTTTACTCCGAGCGAGCGCAGCCACTCTACTCCGCCTTGAAAGTTGCGGCTCTCCCCGATGATCACCGTCCCGAAACCAAACTGCCGCACCAGTCCGCTGCAATACCAGCAGGGCGCCAGCGTCGTGACCATGATGAGCTTGCGATAACTCCGCTGCCGGCCTGCATTGCGGAATGCATCAGTCTCGCCGTGCAGTGAAGGATCTCCGTTCTGTACACGGCGGTTGCGGCCGGCTCCCAGGAGTTTCCCGCTCTCGTCAAAGATCGCCGCGCCGATAGGAATGCCGCCCTCAGCCAGTCCCTTACGGGCCTCGGCTATAGCGACTTCCAGCATCGCAGAGTAATCGGAATCAGACATGGCTTTCGATTATATGGGGCGGGCTCTAACCTCGGGCAGTTAACAGATTCCTGAAAGCAGCGGCGTGCGCTCACACCACAAGAGATGACCAATGCAAAGAAGTGATGGGACAGATTCAAGTTTGCGATCCTGAATTCTGAGCCACGAATATTCCAGAGACAGCTAAATCATTTCTGGAACAGGAGTTCGGCCCTCGTTGAGACAAACGTCCGTGCGCGAGCCGCTCCATTTGTCCAGACTGAGATTTCAACCTTAGCGATGATCGCGCAAAAAACCTTTGACGGGCGGCTTCTAATCGGCCTAACATAAGGTCGTTGTGACTTCGCTGCACCATCATCGTCACCACCATCACCATGCGATGAGCGTGTCAGCGGAGCACTTCGGATAACAGCCTTAAAGCACTCATAGGAAATCCAAAGCCCGCTGACGCGAAAACGCGCAGCGGGCTTTTTGTTTCTCCTGCGCCCGTTCGAGCACCGGGATGTTAACAGGAGGGTTGCGATGGAAATCGACTTCGACAAAATGCAAGGCCTGGCTCCCGCGGTGATTCAGGATGCTTCCACCGCGGACTTGCTCATGGTGGGCTTCATGAACCGGGAAGCGTTAGAGACGACTCTGCGGACCGGCTTCGTCACCTTCTACAGCCGTACTCGACAGAAGCTGTGGACCAAAGGCGAAACCTCCGGCAATCGCCTGCAGGTCGTCGCAGCCTGGACGGACTGCGATCGTGACACGGTGCTGCTGCGCGTTCGGGTTTTGGGTGAGGGTAGGGTTTGTCATACGGGATCGAGATCCTGTTTCACGCAGAAACTTCCGATCGGCGCGGCGGAGATGGGAGCGGAAGAGGAGATACGGCGATGAAACTCCGTTTGGGCATCCCCAAGGGTAGTTTGCAGGAAGCGACCCTCAGCCTGTTCACTCGCGCCGGGCTGCGGGTCTACACCAGTGCCCGCTCCTACTTCGCGGCAACCGATGATCCTGAGATCGAATGCCTGCTCATTCGTGCTCAGGAAATGGCGCGCTACGTTGAGCACGGCGCGCTGGATGCCGGACTGACTGGCCTGGACTGGGTGCTGGAAAGCGGTCTCGACGTAGTTCGTGTGATTGATCTGATCTATGCGAAACAGAGCATGGGCAAAGTGAGGTGGGTGCTGGCTGTGCCTGAGGATTCCGCTTTCAAGAAGCCCAAAGATCTTGAAGGACGAATCGTCGCCACTGAACTGGTAAGCTTCACGCGAAATTATTTTGCCAGCCGGAACGTGCCGGTGAGGGTTGAGTTTTCCTGGGGTGCGACGGAAGTGAAGCCGCCACTCCTGGCGGATGCCATCGTCGAAGTTACGGAGACTGGGAGTTCGCTGCGCGCGAACCATCTCAGAATACTCGAAACCGTTCTGGAATCGAACACCCAACTCATCGCGAACAACACGGCATGGACCGATCCCATCCGCCGGCAGAAGATCGAGAACCTGGCGGTTATGCTCTCCGGGGCTATCGCCGCGCTAGGCCGGGTTGGCTTGATGCTCAACGTGCGCAAACCAGATTTGGCCGCCGTTCTTGGATTGCTTCCAGCGTTGAAGAATCCAACGGTCGCGCCGCTTGCCGATGGTGAATGGGTTGCCGTCAATACCGTGATCGAAGAGAACGCTGCCTGGTCACTGATTCCAAAACTCAAGCAAGCCAATGCTCAGGGGATCGTCGAGTATCCACTGAACAAGGTGGTGATGTGATGATGCGTATACGCATCCTTAAAGGGCTGCAAAAAGACAAGTTTGTCCGTGCCCTCGAGCAGCGCGGTTCGAAAGACGTGGCCAAGGTTGAGCCGGCGGTGCGCCGCATCGTGAACAACGTGCGGCGCAATGGTGACCGGGGTTTGCGACGATACGCAATGCGCTGGGACGGCTTGTGTAAGGACGACGCTGTCCGCGTGCGCGAGGCTGATCTACATGACGCCTGGCAGAAAACACCTAAAGAATTGCAGGACGCCATAACACAGGCCGCAGGCAACATCCGCCGCTATAGCGAATGGCAGAGACCGGAGGAGTGGCGGCGCGAAATTCAGCCCGGAGTTTGTGTGGGACAGTTGGTGCGTCCCCTGGAATCGGTTGGCTGCTATGTTCCCGGCGGACGTTATCCATTGCCTTCCACGTTGCTGATGACGGTGATTCCGGCGCAGATCGCAGGCGTGCCGGAGATTCGCGTCGTCTCGCCGCGTCCGGGGCGGGCGACTTTAGCAGCGGCTGCTTTTCTTGGCGTACGCGAGTTTTACCGCGTCGGTGGAGCGCAGGCAGTCGCGGCGCTCGCCTATGGAACGGAGAGCATTCCCCGCGTGAGCAAGATCGTAGGCCCGGGCAACCGGTATGTCACTGCAGCCAAGAAGCTGGTTGCGTTCGATTGCGCCATTGAGTTCCTGGCTGGTCCTACCGAAGCCGTCATCGCGAGCGCGGAGGGTGATCCTGTGTTCATCGCATGTGACCTGGTGGCACAGGCTGAACATGATCCCGACGCGCTCTGCATCCTGATTACGAATTCGCGTGGATTAGCAAAAGCTGTGCAGATGCAGGTGCAGCGGCGCACGCGCGCGAATCCAATTGCCGCTCAGTCACTCTCTCGTCGCGGCGCAGTTCTTCTGGTTGATTCTCTCGATCAAGCCGTCGAGATCGTGAACCGAATCGCACCCGAGCATCTTACGTTGCCGGCCGCGCTGGCGCCGGCAATTCAAAACGCAGGCTCGATTTTCCTGGAGGAGTTCACGCCTCAGTCTGCCGGGGATTACATTTCCGGCCCGAACCACGTGTTGCCTACAGGAGCGATGGCGCGTGTGCGCGGCGGCTTGAGCGTGCTGGATTATGTTCGTATCATCTCTTGCCAGAAAATCTCTCACGAAGGGATTCGGCGAATCGCTCCTCCCGCCATTGTGCTGGCGGAAGCCGAGGGCTTGCGGGGACACGCCGAGTCGCTACGGGTGAGGTGTGCGAATGCTTGAGGCCCGCGCTGCGGTGAAAAGTTTGCATACCTACAGGCCGCCCTTGGCCGGCCGCGAGGGACTACGACTTGATTTCAACGAAAGTACAATCGGTTGCTCGCCGCGGGTGTTGGCACGGCTGCGCTCACTCGATGCCGAAGCGCTGGCTCGTTATCCCGAGCGCGAGCCGGTGGAAGGTCAGGTAGCGACTTTTCTTGGACTCGATACGGCTCAGGTTCTGCTTACGAACGGAGTCGATGAGGCGATACATCTCCTGTGCTCGACTTACCTCGAAGCAGGCGACGAAGCGATTATCGTTGTGCCCACATTTGCGATGTATGCCATCTTCGCGCGGGCGGAAGGTGCTCGCGTAATTCAGATTCTGGCGGGTGACAACTTCGCTTTTCCGTCCGCTGATCTGCTCACGCGAATCAACCCGCGCACGCGGCTGATCGCGGTCGCGAATCCGAACAATCCGACGGGAGCGGCGGTCGCACCCGAAGTACTGCTCGAGGTCGCTCGCGCGGCGCCGCAGGCAGCTGTTCTCGTAGACGAAGCATATTTTGAATTTCACGGAGAAACGATTCTCAACGAAACCGGGTGGCCGGCAAATCTTTTCGTGGCGCGGACATTTTCGAAGGCTTACGGTTTGGCCGGTCTGCGTATCGGCATACTGGCCGGAGATGCGGGCCAGATGGCGATGGTACGCCGCGTCGCTTCGCCCTACAACGTAAATGCGATGGCGCTGGCTGCCTTGCCCGAGGCGCTTGCGGATCGGCAATACGTCGACCGTTACGTCGCCGAAGTGCAGCATGGCCGCGGCGTATTGGAGCACGAACTTAGAACTCTTGGCCTGCGCTACTGGCCAAGCCGCGCCAACTTCGTTCTGGTGCGGGTCGGGCCCGCCCACGCAGAATTCATTCAAGCGTTGCGCACTCGTGGAATTCTCGTCCGCGACCGCAACTCCGATCCCGGATGCGAAGGCTGCGTGCGACTCACGGTGGGATCGCACGAACATACGCAGATTCTGATTGGCGCACTCCGCGACGTGGTCGGGAAACTCAGGCAGCACCGCGAGGTGGGAGCGTGAGAAAAGCCAAGTTGCACCGCAAGACGGCGGAAACCGAGATTCGGATTGCGCTCACGATTGAGGGTCGAGGGAAATATGAAGTCGCCACCGGAATCCGTTTTCTCGACCACATGCTGGAGCTTTTTGCGCGGCACGGCGGATTCGATCTGAAACTCACAGCTGTCGGCGACCTTGATGTGGATCAGCACCACACTGTGGAAGACGTGGGCATCGCTCTGGGCGAGGTTTTCGATCGCGCTCTCGGAGATCGCCGCGGCATTCTGCGCGCCGGTTATTTTGTCATGCCCATGGACGAAACTCTCGGTTTGGCCGCAGTCGACTTTGGAGGCCGCGCGACTGCAGTGGTTGACACCAAAGTCCGCGCGGTGCGGGTAGGAGATTTGCAGTCGGAACTGGTGTACGACTTTTTTGAGGGTTTTGCGCGCGGCGCACGCGCCAACATCCATGCACGTGTGTTGTACGGACGATCGAGTCATCACAAGATCGAAGCGCTCTTCAAAGCTTTCGCACGGGCTCTGCGCGTCGCGTGCTCGCGCGATCGTCGCCTGAGCCGTATGCTCCCGAGCACTAAGGGACTTCTATGATCGCTATCGTGGATTATGGCGCGGGCAACCTCAATTCGGTGAAGAAGGCGTTCGATTATCTAGGCGCTGAAGTTGCGGTGACCGGCCAGCCCGAACTAGCGGCAGCGGCGGACAAGATCGTGTTGCCGGGAGTAGGTCATTTTTCTTCTTTGCGAACGCTGAACAGCACGGGTTTGCGCCAGGCCCTGCTGCAAAGCGCTTCTGCCGGCAAACCATTTCTCGGAATCTGCCTGGGAATGCAGTGGCTTTTCGAAGGCAGTGAAGAGTGCACTGAGATTGCGGGAGCAGCAATCTTTCCCGGCAAATGCCGGCAGTTTCCCTCTTCCGTGAAGTCGCCGCATGTCGGCTGGAATTCTTTGGAAATTCAGGAAGGCTCACTCTTACTGCGAGAGGTCGCACAAGATTCATTCGTGTACTATACCCATTCTTTCCATGCCCCTATTGTGTCGGCCATGACAGGAGCTAGCGAATACGGTCTTCGGTTTGCAGGCGCCGTAGAACAAGACAACATTTTCGGAGTGCAGTTCCATCCGGAAAAATCAGGAGACGTGGGACTCTCGATCCTGAAGAATTTCTGCGAGGTCTGATGTGTTGACCAAGCGCATCATCGCTTGTCTGGACATGGATGCTGGCCGCGTTGTGAAAGGTGTGCAGTTCAAGAACCTGCGTGACGCCGGCAATCCCGCGGAGTGTGCCGCGGCCCACGCTCGCAACGGCGCGGACGAAATTGTGCTGCTCGACATTACCGCGACGAGTGGAAACCGGGGCACCATGCTGCACGCGGTTCGCAGCACCGCGCACTCGCTGTTCGTCCCATTCACGGTGGGTGGAGGAATACGGCAGCTCGACGACGCAGCGGCGGTCTTCGATGCTGGCGCGGATAAGATCGCGATCAACTCGGCCGCCGTGCGCGACCCGGAGTTGATTAGCAGAATTGCAGGACGCTTTGGTTCGCAGGCGGTGGTTGTGGCAATCGATGCAAAAAGAATCGACCGAAGCTTTGAAGTATTCATTGCCGGAGGACGCGTGCCCACAGGCCGTGATGCGACTCAATGGGCGCAAGAAGCCGCTGCGTCTGGAGCGGGCGAGATCATGTTGACCTCGATGGATCGTGATGGAACTCAGTGCGGGTTCGACTGCGAGCTGGTGCGCGCCGTGGCCGAGGCAATTTCGATCCCTGTGATCGCCTCGGGGGGCGCGGGATCGGCGCGCGACTTCGTTGAGGTGTTTCGCGACGGCCGGGCTGACGCGGCTCTGGCTGCGTCCATCTTTCACTTCGGCATCGAGAACATCGCACAACTGAAACGCGAACTCCACGATGCCAGCATACCGGTGAGGTGGCCATGCTGATTCCGTCGATCGATCTGATGGGCGGTAAGATCGTGCAATTGGTGCAAGGTGAGAAGAAAGCGCTGGAGTTTGACGACCTCGAGTATTGGATCGAGCGCTTTGCAAAGTATTCACTGGTACAGGTGATCGACCTGGACGCAGCTCGGGGCACCGGCAATAATCTCCCCATCGTTAACCGGATTTTGCAGCGGCTTAATTGCCAGGTGGGCGGCGGCATTCGCAGCCTTGCAACGGCACGCGAGCTTCTAAATACGGGTGCGCGGAAGGTCATCCTCGGTTCCGCGCTGTTGAAAGCTGGCAACATCAACGCAGAGTATGCGGCGACGCTAGCCGGCGCACTGGGCGCCGCGGCGCTTGTGTTTGCTCTCGATTCCCGAGGCGGCCGCGTGGCAATCGACGGCTGGCGCAAACAGACTGGCATCACCGCGCTTGACATGATTCGGGCGCTCGAACCGTTCTGCGAAACTTTTCTCTACACACACATCGACACCGAAGGGTTGATGGGCGGAATCCCGATGGAGACAGTAAGTGCAATCCGTCAAGCCACTACTCGGCGTCTCGTGGTCGCCGGTGGCATCAGGACTCAACAGGAAATCGATTCCCTGGACGCGCTAGGGATGGACGCTGTTGTCGGGATGGCTTTGTATTCAGGGAACATCTTGGCGTGAAAGCGAACCTTTCGGGCGTCCACTCTCATACCCGTGAGAGTTTTGAAATTCGCATACCCCGCATCGAAATTCTGAGTTGTACTTGTCGGCGGCAAGGGCTTATCACAGAATTGACGGAATAGGCTTGGAGTGGAGTGTGGGCTGCGCCCGCAGCCTTTGGCTCAAGTCCAGGAACAACCGATTCGTAGTTGCAAATTCACCCCAGGAGAGGCACGATGTCCCGCGTAAGCCATACAAATGGCGTACCGCCCGCGCAAGGTCTGTACGATCCTGCGCAGGAGCATGACGCCTGCGGGATCGGGTTCGTGGCCAGCATCCGCGGCGAGAAGAGCCACGACATCCTTCGCGACGGAATCCAGGTGCTGCTGAATCTGGCGCACCGCGGCGCTTGTGGGTGCGATGCTGAGACCGGGGATGGAGCGGGCGTACTGATTCAGATTCCGCATAAGTTCTACGCCCGCGAGTGCGCGAAATTAGGATTTGAGTTGCCGCTGCCCGGTTCCTACGGCGTTGGCATGACATTCCTGCCGGTAGAAAAGCACGCTCGCCTGCGCTGCGAAGGGATTCTTGAGCGAATTGTGCGCGAGGAGGGTTTGTCGGTCTTGGGCTGGAGAGACATGCCGACCTTCGCTTCGGCGATCGGCCGTGTAGCCCGCGCTTCGCAACCGTACATCCAGCAGATTTTTGTCGGACGCCCGCCGGGCCTTGACGAAGATGCTTTCGAGCGCAAGTTGTATCTGGTGCGCAAGCGCGCGGAGAACGAAATCCGGGAATCCGGCGATGAGGATGCAGGCACGTTTTACATTCCCTCGCTTTCTTGTCGAACGGTCGTCTACAAAGGATTGGTGCTGGCTTCCCAACTCACCAACTTCTACCGCGAGCTTTCCGATCCGGATGTAGTCAGCGCTCTCTGCCTGGTGCATCAGCGTTTTTCGACAAACACTTTTCCCAGTTGGCAGCGGGCGCATCCCTATCGTTACATCGCGCATAACGGTGAGATCAATACGCTGCGCGGTAACGTGAACTGGATGCATGCGCGCCAATCGCTGCTGGCATCGCCACTGTTTGGCGATGATTTGAAAAAACTCTTTCCCATCGTGGAGCCGGAGGGGAGCGACTCCGCCAGCTTCGACAACGCATTGGAGCTTCTACTCCAGGCGGGGCGCAGCCTTCCGCACGCGATGGCCATGCTGATTCCAGAAGCCTGGGCTGGAAATCCGCACATGAAGCCGGAGAAGCGGGCGTTCTATGAGTATCACGCTTGCTTGATGGAGCCGTGGGATGGCCCGGCTGCAGTCGCATTCACCGATGGCCGCGTCATCGGAGCTACGCTCGATCGCAACGGTCTGCGTCCCGGAAGGTACGTGGTTACGCATGACGATGTCGTAATCATGGCGTCGGAGGCCGGTGTGCTCGACGTGGTGCCCGAGAACGTAAAGATGAAAGGCCGGTTGCAGCCGGGGAAAATGTTTCTGGTGGATACAGTCGAGGGCCGCATCGTTTCGGATAAAGAGATCAAGCGCCGGCTGGCCTCGCAACAACCGTATGCCGAGTGGGTCAAAGACAACCAGATCATGATGAGCCAGTTGCCCGAGCCTACACGGATGCACCCACCTGATCCTGAGACTCTTCTGCGGCGGCAGCGTGCCTTCGGATATACCGATGAAGATCTAAGAATGATTCTCGCGCCCATGGCATCGGCTGGGGAGGAACCGATTGGGTCGATGGGGACGGATACTCCGCTGGCTTGTCTCTCCGATCAGCCGCAGCCGCTGTTTAACTACTTCAAACAATTGTTCGCGCAGGTGACCAATCCACCGATCGATCCCATTCGCGAAGAAATGGTGATGTCGCTGATCAGCTACATCGGCAGCGAGGGCAACATTCTCGAGGAAGCGCCGGAAAACTGCCACATGTTGAAGCTGGAGCATCCTCTGTTGACGAATCGCGAATTGGAGAAGCTGCGGCGCGTGTCGACTGGCGATCTGCTCGCTACCACACTGCCTGCCTTGTTCCGGGCAAGCGAAGGGGAAGCTGGACTGAAGCGGGCACTCGATGAGCTTTGCCGAAGAGCATCGTTGTCCGTGAAGGCGGGATACAGTCTGCTGATTCTTTCCGATCGCGGCGTCGATAAGGACTACGCGCCAATTCCTTGCTTGCTTGCGCTGGCGGCGGTTCACAATCTGCTCGTCAGGGAAGAGACGCGAACTCAGGTAGCTCTCATCACCGAGTCCGGTGAGCCGCGCGAGGTGATGCACTTCGCATTGCTGAGTGGATACGGAGCGAGCGCGATCAATCCTTACCTGGCTCTCGAGACAGTAGAGAATCTGGCATGGCGCGGCGATTTGGCAAATGGAATCACGCCTGAGGTTGCGGTAAAAAATTTCATGAAGTCCATAAAGAAGGGGCTTCTGAAGACCTTCGCCAAGATGGGCATTTCAACGTTGCAAAGCTATCAGGGTGCCCAGGTTTTCGAGGCAATTGGGCTTAACAAAGAGTTGGTCGAATCATATTTTGCGGGTACCACGTCACGCCTGGAAGGTCTTGGCCTGGACGTCCTCGCCCGCGAAGCACAGGTTAAGCACGAGCATTCCCTGCGTCCGGTCACCGAGTTCGAGACCGAGCTTGCGGTTGGAGGCGCGTACCACCAGCGGGTGGATGGCGAGTATCACTTGTTGAATCCGCTAACCATCAGCAAGCTGCAGCAGGCCGTGCGCCAACAAAGTTTTCAAACCTTCCAGGAATATACCGAACTGATTGACAAGCGGAGCAGCAATTTGTGTACGTTGCGCGGACTGATGAAGCTGAAGAAAAGCGAAAGCCCCGTCCAGCTTGAGGAAGTCGAGCCTGCCAAAGAAATTGTGAAGCGCTTCACCAGCGGCGCAATGTCGTTCGGCTCCATCAGTAAAGAAGCGCATGAAACGCTTGCAATCGCCATGAACCGGATTGGGGGCAAATCGAATACGGGCGAGGGCGGAGAAGATGAAGAGCGGTTCACGCCGGATGCCAACGGAGATCTGCGGCGCAGCGCCGTAAAGCAGGTGGCTTCGGCGCGTTTCGGAGTAACGGCGAACTATCTGGTCAACGCGGACGAGTTGCAGATCAAGATGGCGCAAGGCGCGAAACCCGGCGAGGGCGGCCAGCTTCCGGGGCATAAGGTGGACGAAGTGATTGCGCGCTTGCGGCACTCCATCCCCGGGGTTGGGCTGATTTCGCCGCCGCCGCATCATGACATTTACTCCATCGAAGATCTCGCGCAACTGATCTACGACCTGAAAAACGTCAATCCGCAAGCCCGCATCGCGGTGAAACTGGTGGCCGAAGCGGGTGTCGGCACGGTAGCCGCGGGCGTAGCCAAGGCTCATGCTGATGTGGTTCTGATCAGCGGTGACAGCGGGGGCACGGGAGCATCGCCGCTGAGTTCTATCAAGCACGCGGGCATTCCATGGGAGTTGGGTTTAGCGGAGACGCAGCAAGTGCTGCTGTTGAACGACCTGCGCAGCCGCATTCGCGTGCAAACTGACGGCAAATTGCAAACCGGCCGCGATGTAGTGGTCGCCGCGCTGCTCGGAGCGGAAGAATTTGGTTTTGCCACGACTCCGCTGATTGCGATGGGTTGCGTAATGATGCGGAAGTGTCATCTCAATACTTGCTCCGTGGGCATTGCCACGCAGGATCCCGTGTTGCGCAAGCAGTTCCAGGGGCAGCCTGAGCACGTGATCAATTTCTTTTTCTTTCTTGCCGATCAGGTTCGCCAGTACATGGCGGAGTTAGGATTCCGCAGCTTCGACGAGATGGTGGGGCGTGTGGATATGCTGGACGTTGCGCCCGCGGTCGATCACTGGAAGGCGCGAGGCCTCGATCTTTCGGCCATTCTCTACAGCCCTCCCGTTCCCTCGCGGGTTGCCCGGCGATGCGTGCAGGCGCAGGACCACGGCCTCGAAGACGCTCTCGATCACAAGCTCCTCAAAGCCGCGCGTGTCGCTATCGATACACTTACTCCGGTCGAAATCAGCTTGCCAGTGCGCAATGTACATCGAACCGTAGGCACCATGTTGAGCGGAGAAATTGCACGCAGCTACGGATCCGAAGGGTTACCCGACGATACGATCCGCATTCGCTTGACGGGGTCGGCGGGACAAAGCCTGGGTGCATTTCTGGCCAACGGCGTCACTCTTACGCTTGAAGGCGAAGCGAACGATTACGTCGGCAAGGGTCTATCTGGTGGGCGCTTGATCGTCTATCCGCCGCGCGCTTCCGTGTTTGCTGCCGAAGAGAACATCCTGATCGGAAACGTCGTGCTCTACGGCGCCACCAGTGGAGAAGCCTTTTTCAACGGAGTGGCCGGAGAACGCTTTGCGGTTCGCAACTCGGGAGCGACGGCAGTTGTCGAAGGAGTTGGCGATCACGGTTGTGAGTACATGACAAACGGGCTGGTGCTCGTGCTGGGATCTTGCGGAAGGAATTTTGCGGCGGGTATGAGTGGCGGCGTCGCTTACGTGTTTGATGAGCGCGGTAATTTCGCGGAAGAGCGATGCAATCTGGGCTCGGTCGATCTTGAATCGATAGAAGGCTCGAAGGATGCGCAGATTGTAAGAGATTTCATCACCCGCCATCTGGAACTTACCGGCAGCAGCCGCGCCAAGTGGATTCTCGAAAACTGGCCTGAAATGCTTCCGCGCTTCATCAAGGTCTTCCCTCACGAATTCAAGCGAGTGCTGGGGGTGAGCCGCAGCCGCCAGGCTTGTATTCCGAGCCAGCCGTTGGCTCCCGTCGCACAGGCCGAAAATCTTCGGCACGCGCGGGTGCAGAATGGGCAGGTTCAACATGGGGTTCAACATGGGTAAGACTACAGGCTTCCTGGAATATTCTCGCGAGTTGGCTCCGCGGCGTCCCGTTACTCAGCGGGTGAACGACTGGTTCGAAATTTATCTCGATCTGCCGGAGGAAACTCTCCGAAAACAAGGCGCGCGTTGCATGGATTGCGGCGTGCCTTTCTGCCAGACAGGATGCCCTGTCAATAATCTGATTCCCGACTGGAACGATCTGGTTTATCGCGGGCGCTGGAAAGAAGCAGTTCGGCAGTTGCACGCCACCAACAATTTTCCGGAGTTCACAGGACGCATTTGCCCCGCGCCTTGTGAGGCGGCGTGCGTGCTGGGCATCAATCAGCCCGCAGTGACCATCAAGCAAAACGAAAAGAATATTGTTGAGCGCGGATTTCTGGAAGGGTGGATCCGGCCCGAGCCGCCGAAGCATCGCTCCGGGAAGAAGGTCGCGATTGTGGGCTCCGGGCCAGCCGGTCTAGCCGCCGCGCAGCAGCTATGCCGCTCCGGCCACTCGGTAGTGGTGTATGAAAAGGCGGATCGCATCGGTGGATTGCTGCGCTACGGCATCCCTCAGTTCAAGCTGGAAAAGCACATCATCGATCGCCGGCTGGAACAGATGTCCGCCGAAGGCGTGAAGTTCGTTACCGGCGCAGAAGTTGGAAAGAATGTTTCGGTGGAGGATCTGCAGCGCGACTTCGATGCCATCGTGCTCGCAGGCGGCTCGGAACAACCGCGCGATCTCAAAGTTCCAGGGCGCGAGCTGAATGGGATCCATTTTGCAATGGAGTACCTGCCNNTGTCATCGGCAAAAACCACTTTCAGTGCACCAGTTCGAGATCATGCCGAAGCCGCCAGACGAACGCTCCCCGCTTACTCCTTGGCCTTTGTGGCCAATGCAACTGCGCATCGAAGGTGCACATGAAGAGGGTGGCGTTCGCGACTGGAGCATTGCTACCACGAAGTTCAGCGGCGAGTCCGGAAGCGTCAAACAATTGCATGCCGTGCGCGTAGGCCCGCCGCCAAAATTTGAGCTGATCCCGGGCAGCGATTTCACCATGGAGGCCGACTTGGTGCTCATCGCCATGGGCTTTCTGGGCCCGGTGCGGAATGGGATGATTGAACAACTGGGCATAGCGCTCGATCAGCGCAGCAATGTGGCGACGGATCACAACTACATGTCCTCTGTGCCGGGCATTTTTGCGGCTGGCGATATGAGGCGAGGCCAATCGTTAGTGGTCTGGGCCATTGCCGAGGGCCGCAAGGCGGCGACCGCCGTCGATTCTTACCTCCGGACCGCGGCGGTGCGTTCTGCTCCTCTGATTTCTACCGCACAACAAATTGCTTCGTGATCGTGTCCGAGGCGGCGCTTCCCGGTTTAAGATGACTTCTCAAACCTTATGATCGGGATCCAGGATATCCAGACTGCAATGGGACGAATACGCGAAGCCATTCGCGTTTCTCCTTGCACCTACTCGGAAGCTTTTTCGGCGCTTACCAAAAACGAGATTTTCCTCAAACTGGACAATCAGCAGCGAACCGGAGCTTTCAAAGAGCGGGGCGCGCTGAACAAGCTCCTCACGCTCACCGCCGAAGAACGCGCCCAGGGAGTGATTGCCGCCTCCGCCGGCAACCATGCGCAAGGGGTTGCGTATCATGCGGGCCGCCACGGCATTCGGGCGCTCATCTACATGCCCTTGCCCACGCCTCTCACAAAAGTGTCAGCGACGCGCGCTTACGGCGCGGAAGTAATTCTGCACGGTGCGAACTACGACGAGGCGTATGAAAAGGCGGTCGAGCAAAGCCAAAAGCACCATCTTACGCTGATCCACGCCTTCGACGACGACGCCGTCATTGCGGGGCAGGGAACGTTGGGGCTGGAAATTCTGGAACAGCAACCTGATATTGAGGCCATCGTTGCTCCGATCGGTGGCGGCGGATTGATCGGCGGCATCGCCTGTGCGGCAAAAGAGACCAACCCCAAAGTCCGAGTTTTCGGAGTGCAGCCGGCTAAACTGCCGTCCATGAAAGAGGCGATCGCGCAGGGAAGACCTGTAACCCTTAAGCATGCCGCGACGATTGCCGAGGGGATCGCGGTGCGGCGCGCCGGCGAACGGACCTTCCCGCTGGTTCAGAAATATGTGGACGACATTGTTACGGTCGAAGAGGAAGAAATCGCCAATGCCATACTGCTGCTGTTAGAGCGGGAAAAGACTCTGGCGGAAGGTGCAGGGGCAGCTTCGATTGCAGCTTTGCTGAACCACAAACTGCCGCTGGAGGGCAAGAAGGTCGCGGTCCTGGTGTGCGGCGGCAATATCGACGTCACGCTGCTGGCGCGGATCATCGAACGTGGCTTGGTGAAAGACGGCAGGCTGGTTCGCCTGCGCGTGCATTTACCGGATTATCCCGGAGCCTTGCACCGGCTCACAGGAATTCTGGCGGACCTGCGTGCCAACATCGTGGAGACCGCTTATGACCGCGCCTATCACGGGGTGAACTTAGGCGATACGGCGATCGACATCACGATGGAAACGCGAGGACCAGCTCATATTGCCGAGTTGCTGGCGGCGTTGCTCGCCGCCGGTTATGCCCACGAAAGGATTCTGTAGCGTTGTGGTCGTGAATTCTCGCGAGCGCTATTGGAGACTCTGATCCGCGCCATAAGAAATTTGAATTGGACTCGGCTGATTCCTCCCTTTATCGTCGGCGGATTAGGGAGAGGACTGCGATTGAACGCAATGGCGCTCGTCGGGGTCGGCTCTTTCCTGGGTCAGCCCTTCCCTCCAGGATTCAGGCGGTCGTATCGCCATTCGCTGGCGCTTTTCCAGCAGGCGTACGACCGCCAAAGAATTATCCACGCCTTCAAAAACAGGAGCAAGCAAACATGACAAAGCGAGTCGGCAGGCACTCTCTGCGCCTGTCGTCAGTGTGGGCCATTGCCACAATCTTTCTAGCAGCCGGATTGTTCATAGGATTATCCGCGCCTTGCTTTGCCGAAGACTCACCTAAACCGGATCCATCGGGCATTGCCACTGGAGACAAAACCACTGTCGTGGATGGCGCGGGTAATTCCTTCGTCGTCTCCGAGCCCACCGACAAGTCGGCCCCGGATTACGCCACGAACAAAAAAGCGTTCGATGACTATCAGGCTCAAGCGGCGAAGGAGCCGCTCGCGATAAAACTTGCCGACACCGTTGGGCACGTTCGCGTCGCGACCAATTTCGCCTGGACCCTGAATACCGGCTACCTCGTCCTTTTCATGCAGGCGGGCTTCGCGTTGCTCACCTGCGGGCTGGTTCGCAAAAAAAATGCCGCCCATTTGATGATGCTTAATTTCGCGGCTTACGTGTTTGCCTTTCTCGCGTACTACGCTGTGGGATATGCATTCCAGTTTGGAGCCGTTGCCATCAATGCCGCGCCCACTAATCTGGGTGGTATCCCTACGCTCAACCATTTCCTGGTCGGAAGCGGCCAATGGGGTTTTATCGGGGGCAAGGGGTTTTTCCTGACCGGTCCGGCGTATGACAGCGGCAGCAACTGTCTCACGCTTTTCGAAGTTGTGTTTATGGAGACTGCCGGCTNNGCCGGCTACATCATTGTCGGCGCTGTCTGCGAGCGGATTACGTTCTGGGCATTCCTGCTTTGTGAGCTCTTCATCGGCGCGATTCTCTATCCGATTTCCGGTTGCTGGACGTGGGGTGGAGGCTGGCTGTCGCAGGTCGGTTCCACGTTGAATCTGGGCCACGGCTATGTCGACTTTGCAGGCTCGACCGTGGTCCATGCCGTCGGCGGTTTCTGCGCCATGGCCCTCGCCATTATTTTGGGCCCGCGGTTGGGTAAGTATGGTCCCGGTGGGAAAATCCGCGTTTTCCCCGCGCACAACATCGTTTACGTCGTGACCGGCACATTTATTTTGCTGTTTGGATGGATGGGATTCAATCCAGGTTCTACGCTGGG
>PLUI01000131.1 GCA_003164855.1 Acidobacteriaceae bacterium | reverse complement strand
AATTACGCTTCCATACGGATATTCCCCGTCACCATTGCCCTGCTCAAAGCTATGCAAAATCGACTCGGTCCAGCGGCCTCCGGCCTGTTGCGTCAGTTCGTAAACCGTGCCCGCCGCAGAAGCTCCCCCGTACGAGGTAGTGCCATACAAATTTCCGGATGCGTCGATGACAAGATCGGACGTCGGGAAATATCCGTCCGTACGGTTTGCCCCGAATTTATACAGCATCGTGGCGGACCAACCACCTCCGCTCTTAGGCGACAATTCGAAAACCGTTCCGCAGTCCCCGGTTTCACCGAAGCAATAGCCCATACCGCCGTCTAGCGATGTGCCGTAGAGATTTCCCTCCTGATCCATGATCAACCCGGACTCAGGGGCACAAGGTCCACCTTCCGCGCAGAAGCTGATCAGAAGCTTCTCGCTCCAGCCGACCCCTGACTTGGGACTGAGTTCAAAAGCGGTTCCGAAAGTCCGGATGCCTCCGTTATAGGTCGTGCCGTAAAGGTTGCCTGAGGCATCAAAAACTAAACCGCCGTAAGGGTTTTCCCCATCCTCGCTAGTCACCCCGAAGTTATGAAGAATGGTTTCCTTCGCTCCGCTCGCGGGCGGGGTCAATTCGAAGGCTGTACCTTTTCCATAAGCACCGCCGTAGAATGTGGTGCCGTAGAGGTTACCCGCAGAGTCCAAGATCAGGCCCGCGACCGGCTGGCTTCCGTCTTTTCCGCTGCCGAAGCTATGCAGAACCCTCTCGTTCCAACTCCCGCCAGGCCCCGCCGACATCTCGAAGATCGTGCCATAGCCGTAGCGGCCGCCATCGACGGTCGTGCCGTAAAGATTGCTCGCAGCGTCGAAGATCAGGCCACTGTATGGGGTAGCACCGTCCGTGCCGCTGCCGAAGGAATGTATAACGGTTTCAATCCAAGTCCCCCCGATCTGCGGAGACAATTCGAAAACCGTCCCCAGACCATAAGCGCCGCCGGAATTCGTCGTGCCATAGAGATTGCCTGCGGAATCGAAGATAAGGTTGGAGTCAGGGGAGGATCCGCTTGCGCCACTAAAGGAATAGAGAATGGTTTCGGTAGCTTGCGCGTTCGAGCGGGAAGAGGCTATCGTCCCGAATGTCAGAATCGTCAGAACGACGCATATCAAGCGCGTAGGCATTGAAAGGCGCGAAGCTCGTTTCATGGTTAGCATTCCTCTCAACGTCACTCTCGCATTCAGTCGCGGAGAGCATCCCACGCGCTGACCTTGCTGTCAAGATGAAGGATTCTGCACAGCGGGGCTGGCTTTTCGAGAGTCCCTGGGTTCATCCCTTCCAGGCTTGAGGGTCCGGCTGATAAGAAGTCAAAATCCCCACCCTACTCGCAAAGTGCGCGAGTTAGGATGGGGCACCCACCGCGTTTTTTCGTTCTTCCTTATTTTTTCTCATGTCCAGTAGGTGCGGTCTAAGGAGCGGTACTGGATGGCTTCGGCGATGTGTTTGGGGTCGAGGTGCGGGGCGTTTTCGATATCGGCGATGGTACGGGCGACTTTCAGGATGCGGTCGTGGGCGCGGGCGCTGAGGCCTTGCTGCGTCATGGCGCGTTCGAGCAGGCGTTCGCAGTCGGCGGAGAGTTCGCAGAAGGTGCGGATGTGGCGGGATGACATTTGGGCGTTGCAGTAAATCTTTTCGCGGGACGTTGAGAAGCGTTCGAGTTGTTTAGCGCGGGTGCGGATGACGCGGTCACGAATTTTGGCGGAGCATTCGGGTTCGTTGGCGGAGCGCATCTCTTTGTAATTTACGGCGGGGACATCGATGTGGATATCGATGCGATCCATGAGCGGGCCGGAGATTTTCGAGATGTAGCGCTGGATCATGGGCGTGGTGCAATTGCACTCGCGGGTGCGGTCATTGCGGAAACCGCAGGGGCAGGGATTCATGGCGGCGGCGAGCATGAAGCGCGCGGGAAACATCAGCGACATGGCGGCGCGGGAGATGGTGACGGTGCCATCTTCGAGCGGCTGGCGCAGGACTTCGAGGACGTTGCGGGGGAACTCGGGAAGTTCGTCGAGAAAGAGCAGGCCGTTGTGCGAGAGCGAGACTTCGCCGGGGCGCGGGATTGCACCGCCGCCGATCAGGCCTGCGTCAGAGATGGTGTGATGCGGGGCGCGGTAGGGACGCTTGCCGACGAGGCCGCTGCCGGGGTCGAGGACTCCGGCGACGCTGTGGATTTTGGTGGTTTCGAGGGCTTCTTCAAAAGTGAGCGGCGGGAGGATGGTGGGCATGCGCTTGGCGAGCATGGTTTTGCCGGAGCCGGGCGGGCCGATCATTAATATGTTGTGGCCTCCGGCGCAGGCGATCTCGATGGCGCGCTTGGCGGTTTGCTGGCCGCGAACGTCTTTGAAGTCGACCAGAAATTCCTGATTCTCGCGCAGGAGTGCGTCGCCATCGGCTTTGAGGGGGACGATGCCGTTGCCGGAGTTCACGAAGTTGATTACGTCGAGCAGCGAGCGGACGGGGTAGACGTCGACGCCGCCGACCATGGCGGCTTCGCGGGCGTTGGCTTCGGGGACGACGAGGCGGGAAATCTTGCGAGTGCGGGCTTCGAGCGCAATGGGGAGGGTGCCGCGAATGCCGCGAACTCCGCCATCGAGCGAGAGTTCGCCGACGAAGAGGCAATCGTCGATTTCTTTTCTGGTGAGGCCGCCGTAGGCGCCGACGATACCGAGGGCCATGGGCAGGTCGAAGCCGGAGCCTTCCTTCTTTATATCGGCGGGGGCGAGATTGATGGTGATGTGGGTGGGGGGAATGTCATAGCCGCAGTTTTTGAGTGCGGCGCGGACGCGGTCGCGGCTTTCGCGGACGGCTGCGTCGGGCAGGCCGACGGTGTGGAAGTGATCCTGGTCGGTCTTGATGCCGGAGCAGTCGACTTCGACTTGGATGATATTGGCGTCGATGCCATAGACTGCGGCGCTGAGGGTCTTGTAGAGCATCGGGTGTGCGGGGATCTCGTGCCAGGGTCGGCACACGAGGGCCTGATCCGGGGAATTCTAGGGTAGGCGCGCGGGGTGCGACAAGGCTGTGACGGATGTCACTGGGTGGGGCTGTGGATCGCTGGAGTGTAGCGGCCGGGTCTGTAGACCGGTGGCTCAAAACATACCCAGTTCGTGCGCGATCCGCCGTGTGATTGCGTATTCCTCGTCGTTGGCTACGACATATTTGTGGGCGCGGAGAATTTTGAGGACGCGATCATCCTCGCCTTGCTTAAGGGCAAGGAGGCTGGCGGCAAATCTTTCCCGCTCGGCGGGGGACACATCCTTGCGAGCGACCCACACGTAATCGAGATAGGGTTCAGAAGTGAAGAAAACGCGGACTTTGTTACGGTCCAGCATCCCGCCACTGATGAGGAAGTCGAAGACGGTCTTATCGATGGCTCCGGCGTCGACTGCGCCGTTTGCCACCATGGCTGCGGTGGCCAAATGGCTCCCGGTAAAACGGTACTTGAGATCGGTTTCGGGATTGATACCCGCGTGCTTGAGTTCGCGAACGGCCATCAGATGGGCGCTGGTCGAGTCGAAATCACCAAATGCGAACTGCTTTCCATGCAGGTCTCGGAGCGAATAAATCGACGAGCCGGTGGTGGTGATGAAGACAGTGTGATAGTGCAAGTCAGTGGCTCGTTGGACGAGCGGAATGACACCGTACTTGGCGCGAGCCCGGATATACACCAGCGCACCCAGGCACGCGAAGTCGTAAGAACCGTCTGCCAGGGCGGCAACGGTGGCGGCGTAGGTGTCGGGAGATGCGACAATCACCGTGCGTCCCATCGCCTGCGTGAGATAGGACCGAAGGGGCGCTCTGTCTTCCCGATTAGATCCGTCGATGACCACGCCAACGGTGATCGGCCGGTCGGCTCCATCAAGTGATGTGCCAGCCAGAATGCAAATTGCGACCAACGCTGCGGCGGTCTTAATTCGCAAAAGCACGGTTCGCAAGAGCATGGCTTTGTCGTTATCCTCTGCATGCACGCTAGGCTTGATATAGGCGAGAGCTTGCATTCGAGGGCGCGGAGAACTCCTGATGCCGTAACCGGCACACGAAGGCCTGATCCGGGGAACATCAAGGGTAGGCTTTCGCGGTGCGACGGCGCTGTGACGGATGTCACTGGGTGGGGCTGTGGATCGTTGGGGAAACTTGTAGATTTCGAGGTACTAACAAAATCTCGCGCCGGCGGGACGAGAAACTGCCCAAGGGAGATTTCATTGCAGCTTGGCGTACTCCTTCTTGACTTGACAGTCTCTTCTTATTTCTGCAATTATCGAAACATGCCAACCGCACGCCGGGCCCCTGACAAGGTGGTGAAGTACGCAGACATGTTTTCGGCAATGGGCACGGAGGCACGGCTGCGGATAATGCAGTTGCTTCTCGCCGCACACCCCGACGGCCTTGTAGTCGGTGAGATTCAGGCGGAGTTGGACATCCCGAACTCAACTCTGTCACACCATCTCGACAAGTTGAAGTCTGAAGACCTCGTCAATGTCTCAAGGGAGAGCACCTTCCTGCGTTACACAGCGAACACAGATGCACTTCAGGAAGTTCTTCAGTTCTTGTACGCCGAATGCTGTACGCGGAACAAAGCGTTGAAGCCCGAATCCATCATCACAATCTGCAAATGAGGAGTTATGAATCAGGACATCAAGGAAGTCGTGAAAGAGAAGTACGGACAAGCCGCGCTCCGCGTTAAATCAGGTGGAAGTTCTTGCTGCGGTGCAGGTGCGGCAACCGGCTGCTGTGACCCAATCACTTCAAACCTTTACGACGAGAACCAAGCGGGCCAGATTCCTGAAGAGGCGTTGCTGGCGTCACTCGGGTGCGGGAATCCGACGGCCCTTGCAAAGCTCAACCACGGCGAGACTGTACTCGATCTTGGCTCCGGCGGTGGGATTGATGTCCTGCTGTCTGCGAAAAGAGTCGGGCCAACTGGCAAGGCCTACGGGCTGGACATGACTGACGAGATGCTTGCCCTTGCCAATGAGAACAGGCGGAAGGCTGGGATTGAGAATGTCGAGTTCTTAAAGGGTGAGATTGAGCACATTCCGTTGCCTGACAGCTCCGTTGATGTCGTCATCTCCAACTGCGTCATCAATCTCTCCGCTGACAAAGAAGCCGTTTTGCGGGAAGCGTTCAGAGTGTTGAAGCCCGGCGGACGATTCGCAGTCTCCGATGTCGTCACTCGTGGTGAGATGTTGCCTGAGATTCGCAAAAATGTTCTGCTTTGGGTCGGCTGTATCGCTGGGGCGCTGGAAGAGGGCGACTATCGGAGCAAACTGGCGTCCGCTGGCTTCGAGCAGATTGACCTTGAACCCACACGAGTCTATCGGATTGAAGATGCTCGTGAGTTCTTCACAGGCCAGAACATTGACGTAGATGCCATCGCCCCGCGAGTGGACGGGAAGTTCATGAGTGCGTTTATTCGTGCGGTCAAGCCTTAGAAAATCGTGCCCTGATTAATATGACGGAAAACCACTACAACGTCTTGTTCCTATGCACTGGCAATTCCGCACGCTCAATCATGGCGGAAGGCATCATGAACTCTAAGGGCAGACCCCGGTTCGCTGCTTACAGTGCTGGGAGCCATCCTTCGGGGACGGTGAGACCAGAGGCATTGAGGCAACTCGCAGCCGCCCACATTCTGACCGATGGATTCAGAAGCAAGTCTTGGGAGGAGTTCTCCAAACCGGATGCGCCACAACTCGACTTCGTCTTTACGGTCTGTGACGGTGCTGCGAAGGAGGTCTGCCCAATATGGCCGGGACAGCCGATGACGGCCCATTGGGGAGTCCCAGACCCAGCAGCCGTCAAGGGAACGGAAGAAGAAATTCGGAGGGCGTTCCGAGACGCATTCTTCATGCTCGACCGCCGTATCAGTCTCTTCCTCTGTCTTCCCCTCGCGACAATCGACGGGTTTGCACTCAAGACGAAACTCGACGACATCGGACGCCAATGAAATTCACGCTCGGTGCTCGACTGACAGCAGAATTCATCGGCACCGCTTTCTTGGTTGCCGCGGTCGTCGGCTCGGGAGTCATGGGCGAGAAACTGGCGGGCGGGAACGTCGCTATCGCTTTACTTGCGAACACGATTGCGACGGGAGCGGCACTTATCGCTTTGATCTCGATGTTTGGCTCTGTCTCGGGAGCACATTTCAATCCTGTCGTCTCGTTAGCTGATGCGATTAGCGGCGATCTATCTTGGCCTGACGCTCGGGCGTACGTCGCAGTCCAAGTTGTCGGCGGGATAGCTGGGGCTGCGTTTGCTCACCTTATGTTCGGCCTTCCTGTCGTCTCGCTTGCGCGGCACGCTCGTGGGGGTCCAGCACTCGCTTTGAGCGAGTTCATTGCGACGTTCGGACTGCTCTCGGTCATCTGGGGTTGCTCTCGATTCAGGCCTGCGATGGTTCCGGTCGCCGTCGGTAGTTACATCACTGCGGCTTACTGGTTCACGGCATCGACATCGTTTGCAAATCCGGCGGTCACGATCGCCCGGTCACTGTCAAACACCTTTGCGGGGATTCGGCCCGTCGATGTCCCGTTGTTCTTGGGTGCACAGATCGCTGGCGGCTTGGCTGCGACATGGGTCTTCCGACGACTGAGGCGAGTTGCCGAGATTCAGCGTGAACTCTGATCCCGCTGGCCCAGAAAATTGTTCTGACATTGTTTGGCGTCGGACAGGAGCTTGGGGTACTCGGGAGTTCCGCGGAGGTTTACCAGCAGGGGGTCGGTTTGCAGGGCGGTGTAGGCGCAGTAGTTCTTTTCGATAGCTTTTTTCAGGGAGCGGAGAGCGGCATCTTTCTGGCCGCAGTAGGAGAGCAGGGCGCCGACGGAATAGAGAGGCTCGACATCGACTCCGGCGAGGGCGGCGGCGTCGCATTGCGGGGAGTGGGGCGGGTCGATGCAGGCCTGGATCAAGTCGCGACCCATCAAGAGAGAGTTCGAGGCTTTCTGGACGGCTTGACGGGCGTCGGCGAGTTTGCCCTGGCCGAGGAGAATGGTGCCGGTTTGCATGGCGGCGTATTCGGAGCCGGCGGAGGCAAGTCAATTTTATTGCGGGCGCTTATGGAATCGGCTGTGGGTTACCAAAGTCTCCAACAAAGTTGGTTGTTCCGCTGTGGCTTGGGCGTTTACGATAACCTGAGATGTAGACGGTTTTTCCATTTTCCCGGCGGGAAAAACCAGATGACTTCCTCATGACGCAATCCTCTCCCGATAGTTCTCGACGGTTTCGCGCTCCCCGCAATCTGGAGCGGGAAGAATCCCAGCTTTGGCGATGGATTTTGCTGTTCATGGTATTGCTGGCGGCGGGCTTTGCCGCGCTGGCGTGGGAACGGCTGGAAGCTTTGCCTTACCACCTGGGGCCGATGGCGGTGGGGGTTCTGGTGTTGTCGGTGCTGCTGGCGGTTTATGCATACGGACGGCGGAAGGAGGTGGGCGCACTCAAACTGTTGCTGCAGGATTTGCAGGAACACGTGGGGGCGGCTCCCTCCGAAGAGCAACTGGATCAACTGAATGAAATGATTGCGCGGTCGCAGCGCAACTTTAAGGAGTTGATCGATTCCATCGATGACGCGGCTTGCGCGGTTTCGCTGGATGGGACTTTGCGCACTGTGAACAAACGGGTGAGCGAGCTGGTAAGCCTCCCTTACACGGCGATCGTAGGACAGAAGTTTTTCGAGTTCGTCGAAGAACCAACGCGCGCGAGTGTGGAAGCCGGACTGGTGCGTTTCCTGGAGAAGAGGCATTGGGCCGGTACGGTGCGAGTACGGTTCAAGAACAATGCGCGGCCGCTTTATTTCGATTGCGTGCTGAATGCCATCGTGAAGAGCGACGAAGTTGTAGGGGTGAGTGTTCTGGGACGCGACGTGACGGAGCAGCACGAGAAAGAACTGCGCTTCACCGAACTGTTTGAGACGCTGCAGGAGGGGGCTTACTTCAGCACGCCGGAGGGCAGACTGCTGGATGCGAATCCGGCGCTGGTCAGCATTTTGGGGTATGCGACGAAGGCGGAGATCCTTGCTCTGGACCCGCTGCAGTTGAACTTCGATCCGGCGGAATCCCCGGTGCTGGGGCGGGCTGCGGACGATCGCGGCGGGGTGCGCGCGAGGGAAATTTCACTGCGCAAGAAAGATGGAAGTGCGGCGGTGTTTATGGAATCGTCGCGCGCAGTGTGGGATGAGGCGGGGAAGCTGATTCGCTACCAGGGCACGCTGGTGGACGTAACGGAGCGGCGCAAACTGGAGCGGCAAGTGGCGCAGCAGGAAGAATTCCGGCGGCGGTTGCTGGAAAGCTTTCCGGATTTGATTCTGGTGGTCGACATGGAGGAGCGTTACACGTTCGCGAGTTCGCGCGTCGAGGATGTGTTGGGATGTACGTCCGAGGGCTTGCTGGGGAAGAAAATTTCCGAGACACAGGGTAGTTCTCCGGAACTGGTGGCGCTGTACCGTGACGTGGTTGCCGGGAAAGTGTTTGAATCGGCGGAATACGGAGCGCGGCGCGGCGATGGAAGCGGACAAACGATGCGGGCCTCCGCCAGCCAGTTTTTTGACGCGGATAACAAGCTGGCCGGAGTGATCATCTCCGTGCGCGACATCACGAGGGAAAAGAAGTTTGAGCAGCAGGTGGTGCAGAGCGAACGGCTGGCCGCCATGGGAGCGATGATTGGCGGGGTTGCGCACGAACTGAATAATCCGCTGACCAGCATTCTGGGAGTGAGCGATCTTTTGCAGGACAGCCAGACCACCGATTCGGCGCGGAAGCAAGTCGCCATATTGCAGCAGCAAGCGCGGCGGGCGGCGGAAATTGTTCACAATCTGACCTATTTTGCGACTCCGCCGACGCCGGGCAAGACTCGGGTCAATCTGGGGGACATTGTCGAACGCACGCTAAATCTGCATTCCTACTCGCTGCGGAAGAACAACATTACGGTTGATTTCATTCGCGAGCCCGGGCTGCCTTACGTTCAGGGAGACCCGCACCAGCTGATGCAGATTTTTCTGAACTTGATTTTGAATGCGGAGCAAGCCATTCGCGAGGCGCGCGAGAAAGGAACGTTGCGCATCCGGCTGGGAACGGCAGGGCAGTCGGTGTGGGCGAGTTTTCTGGACGATGGTCCGGGAATTCCTGCGGCGATTCTGGCCAGCATCTTCGATCCGTTTTATACGACGAAGCGGCCGGGGCGGGGAACGGGACTGGGGCTGAGCATTTGCAAATCAGTGATGAAGGAACATAACGGGACCGTGGAGGCCGCGAACGTGCCGGGAGGCGGGGCGGTGTTCACGGTGACGCTGCCGGCGGCGGCTACAAGCTAACCTGGAGTCCGGCGCCTGGAAAATCGTCGGGGAGCTGGCTCTCCGAATCTAGTATCTTTCCACAGCCATCGCGACGGCGTTGCCCCCACCGAGGCAAAGGGCGGCGATTCCACGTTTGGCGTTGCGGCGGGCCATTTCGTAAATCAAGGTTACGAGGACGCGAGCGCCGCTGGCTCCGATGGGATGACCAATGGCGACAGCGCCGCCATTCACGTTGACTTTGTTGAGATCGAGCCCGAGTTCGCGCGTGACGCCCAGCGCCTGCACCGAGAATGCTTCGTTGAGTTCGTAGAGGTCGACGTCTTCGTTCTTCCATCCCGTCTTTTCCCAGATTTTTCGGACTGCGTCGACGGGAGCCAGCATGACCCATTTGGGCTCGACGCCGCTGGTGGCTTGCGCCACGATTCGAACCAGGGGTTGAGCGCCGAGCTCTTTCGCACGCGTGGCGCTGGTGACGACGACGGCGGCGGCGCCGTCGTTGACTCCGGGCGCGTTGCCGGCGGTGACGGTTCCATCTTTCTTGAAGGCGGGCTTGAGGGCGCGGAGTGCTTCCATGGTTGTGTCTTCGCGCGGGGATTCGTCTTTCTCAAAGAAGGTTGGGGCTTCGCCTTTTTTCCTGGCGGGAATTTCGACGGGAACGATCTGCGATTTAAAACGGCATTCCTTCCATGCGGCGATAGCCTTGCGGTGAGAGTTGACGGCGAACTCGTCCTGCTCTTCGCGCGTGATGCCATACTTCTCGGCGACGTTTTCGCCGGTGACGCCCATGTGATAGTCGTTGTAGATATCCCAGAGGCCGTCGTTCACCATCGAGTCAATCACCTTGCCGTTGCCGAGGCGATAGCCTTTGCGGGCTTGCGGCAGCAGGTAAGGAGCGTTGGTCATCGATTCCATACCGCCCGCGACCACGATGGAGGCGTTGGCGGTTTGCACGGCTTGCGCGGCGAGAGCGACTGCTTTCAATCCCGAGCCACAAACTTTGTTGATTGTCATGGCACCTGTGGACGGAGACAATCCTGCAAAGATGGCGGCCTGGCGCGCGGGATTTTGTCCGAGTCCGGCGGGGAGGACGTTGCCCATGATGCACTCGTCAATCTGATCGGAGTTCAATCCGGCGCGCTTCACGGCTTCGCGAACGACGATGGCGCCCAACTGGGTTGCGCTCAAATCGCTGAGAGACCCCTGAAATTTTCCTACTGCCGTACGACAACCGGAAATGATGACAACATCATCGAAAGCCGCCATTGATCATGCTCCCGCGAAGTTTCGCCCCATCATTATAGATGCAGCAGACGGGGAAACGATGAACTTCTACGGCATGGTGAGTGGGATGGCCGCCGATCCCGGCGCGAAGAAAGTTCAGATGCGTGCGGAGCGGGCGCTGTGTCCTCTTCGTCCGCGATTACGAGCTTGAAATGTGTTTTGATGTACGCGAAGTTGAGATTTTGCGTCGCGTGCTCTTCTCAGTGTGACTTTGGTGCAGCATCGCCCGCCACACCGCATGCATTTTTCTCTTGACTTCATTTTTCAATAACTGAATACTTCATTTAGTTGCAACAAAACATCGTTGCAGATTTTTCCATGAAAATGGAAGGGAGAATAGAACCAATGGCAACCAAGAAAAAGGCAAAGAAGAAAAAGAAGCATTAAGAAGGTCAGTACGAAGTCAAAGGGGGACGCCAAAAGCGTCCCCTTAGTTTTTTGCGGGGAAGTTTTGGGTGCNNAGTCGAGCAATTTTTCCGCAGGGCTCGCAATCTTCGAGGCAACGTTCGGGGCCTGCTTCTCGCGAGCCGGACACAGGCCGCGAAACGCACAGAAGTTGCAGTAGAAATCCGGCTTAGGCTTGAAGTTTCCACCTGCGATGTTGCGCGCGACGGTCAACACGCGTTCTCGAGCCTGCTCCAATTGAAACTCGGTGCGCTTCGAGATTACGGAGAGGTTTCCTTCCAGGTTGTGAAACGCCAATTCGCTGACGCGGTAGCCCCACTTCTCATGGGCGGCCATGGCGTAGATGGAAAGCTGCAGGCTCTCATCGGCGTCCTCCTGAGAGCGAGCCTTACCGGTTTTGTAGTCGACTATGATCACGCTGCCGTCGGGCGCACGATCTACTCTGTCGATTCGCCCGGTGAGCTTGGTGCCGGCGATCTGCACGTCGAACCATTCTTCGGTGTGCAGAACCTCCGGCGCGGGCGCCGAACGGGTTCCAGCGAGAAATTGTTTCAGCTGTTCCAGTCCCTGTTTCAAGTACAGGTCGCGCTGATAATCGTCCTGAATTCCGGCCGCGGCCAGGTCATCACAAAACAGTTGCAGCAATTCGTCGTCAGGCTTGGTCCTGCGCAGGCGAACGGAGTCATAGTAGGCACGCAACACGCGGTGCATGGACGCGCCGTACTGCACCGCCGCGTGGAGTTGGCGCGAGAGTTTCCATTCGCGTTCGAACTTGAACTGCAAGGGACAAGTCTCATAGGTCTCGATGGCGCTGGCGCTCAAGCGCGCGTCCAGGCCGTGGATTGCGGGGAGTTCGAGCCACGAGGGTAAGCGGGAGCCCTCGGGATGGGCTGGGTCGGCGGCGGCGGCGATCTCGATCAACTCGGGTTGCGAGGGGACGGCTGGGCGCGCTCTGAGCCAGGGTTGCAAACCCGGGTTGCAGATAAGTTCGCGCAGGAAGCCGGCTGGCGTTTTATCGCGGCCGATGCCTTGCTTGCCGTACATGTGGAGCGAGTCTTTGGCGCGAGTCATCGCCACGTAGAACAGCCGACGCTCTTCCTGATCGTTGAGCGTTTTGTCATCGCCTGCGGTGGCTGAGTCGGGATCGCGAAGCTCGCGGGGAAATTCCACCAGGGTCTCGCGGTAANNAGGCCTTTGGCGCCATGCGCGGTCATCAGGCGAACCGCGTCTTCGTCGTCGTTTGAAGCCAGCGGGATGGTTCCGCCGGCCTCGCGAAAGTAGCTGAGGTATTCGATCCATTCGTGAAGATCTTTCGTCCTGGTTGTGGGCTTCTGCTCCCAGTCGGCGGCAAACTTCAAGGCGGCCTGCAGCACCGGGGAATCGAGGTTGAGACCGAAATGCTTTCCGACGATCTGCAGGGCGGCGCGCGCCTTCGCCCGCTTGCGGTCGACTTCATCCCGCGCCTGGCGCACGCATTCCAATACCGCGGGGCCACCGGCGACATCGCCTAAAACCGAAGAGAGCGGGATCACGACTCCATCTTTGGAATCTTTCGCAATGGCACGCAGCGCACTGCGAAGCTGTTCCGGATCCACGTTGAACTGGGGCAATGCGGCCACGCGAAAAAGGCTGGCATCGGAGCCGAGGTCGACCACGGCGGCGACGCTGGCAAACAAGTCGCGGACTTCGGGAGTGTCGCTGACGTCCATGTTCTCGATGGAAAATGGAATTTCGTGCTCGGCGAGATGCTGCACCACATCATCGCGATTGACATGCGAACGGTAGAGGACGGCGAAATCCTTCCATTTGCATCGCGAGTGGCGGCGCGTCTCTTCGATGATGCGAACCACGTCGGGCGCCTCGGCATCTCTGCCGCCAAACGAAATCGCCTCCACGGGAAATGCGGGCAGCGGCTTGCCCTGATGGCTGGCTTCTTCTTCGCGGGCCGACTGCAGCGGAGTGCGGCGATAGGCGAAGGCGGCGGGCTCGCCGGTGCGAAAGACGGGAGGATTTTTATCGACGACGGCGAAGGCACATTGCAGAATCGGGGTGGTGGAGCGACGGTTCTTGCCGAGAACCACCAGTTTGGTCTGAGTAAAATGGCGGCGGAAGAGATGAAAAGCGGCGCTGGACGCGCCACGGAAACGGTAGATGGCCTGATCGGGATCACCGACGGCAAAGATGTTGGCCTCGGTGCCGGCGAGCGCCGCCAGAATTTTGATCTGCGCGAAGTTGGCGTCCTGAAATTCGTCGACCAGGACGAAGCGGGCGCGGGTGCGTTCTTGCGACAGCAGTTTTTCGTCGCTGGTGAGCAGTTCGTGGGCCCGGGTGATCATGTGGCTGAACGTACCGTAATTGTCTTCGCGCAGCCAGCGCTCGGTGGTGGCGAAGACGCGGGCAATTTCCTGGCAGCGTCCGATTACTTCTTCGTCGGTTAATTTCTCTTTCGATTTCGCCACCCGGGGAACCGGAGTTTCGCCACGCTCCAGACGCTGAACATATTCGGCGTATTTTTCCGGCGTGACCAGCTCGTCGTGGCAGCGAGAGAGAAAGCCCAGAAGATCGTTGAGAAATTGGGCTACATTTGCCGCCCGAATGTAATGTTCGAGGCGAAGCTCGTGGATCCGTTTGCGGAGATAAATCCAGTAATCTTTTTCGTCGAGTAAGCGGAAATCTTTGTGGGCGCGCTTCAGCAGGGCGAAGCAGTAATCGTGGAACGTGGA
>PLUI01000148.1:47715-48765 GCA_003164855.1 Acidobacteriaceae bacterium | reverse complement strand
CGTCCAAATAGAGTTGAAGGTTGAAGTCGGCGACGCCGGTAGTGTCGGTTAGGCCGGTTATCGTCACTCGTCCGGTGGGATCAACAATGTAAGACGGGGCAGTGACGGGGTCCGGACTCGCGGGCTCGACCATGACGAGGTCGTTAAAGTCTACGAAACCGCTTACGGTGCCGCCGGAGTTGGGAGTGATCAGGCCTACAACCTGAAGCACTCCATTCCCGTCGTAGCCGTTCATGCCAACCACGTAGCTGTTACCAGAGACGGAAGCGGAGCTGAACTGTCCGGTGTTCGCCGCTCCCTGGCTGAAGGCGGTGCCCCCAAGAGTACCGAAATACCCATCGAAGGTTTCCACCAGGCGGATACGGTTGGCGTCGACAATATAGCCGGCCAGACCGATTTCGGGGAAGTCAAAGTTATCGGTGGGGTTTAGTGTGAATAGGACCCTTCCGAAATTGCCTGGCTCAGGCGTTGAAACATTGCTGGCGCGGAAGGTCTCAGCCTTGAAAGTGACGCCGGAGTTATCATCGTTCGCGTCGAAGATGCTGTTCGTTCCCGAGATTGTCCCGGTGCCGGTGAGGTTGTCGACGTTGATGATGCCGCCGATAGATATTGGAGCGCCATTGGAGTCGAGGCCGTTGAGGCCGAAGGCGTACCCGAGTGACGGAGTCATAGTGGCGGCAGTGGGGTCTTGAATGTCTAACTCTCCGCTGGATGTAGCCCAAGNNGTGTCTGTGCCGGCGCAGGCGCTTGCTCCAGTTCCGTTGCAGGTTAGCAGAGTGATTTGCAGGTTGCCATCGGCGGTTGGTGAAATGCTGCTGCCGGTGGGATTGATCAGGTCGTTCAAGTTACCGAAATAGTAGACGAAGTCCTGCTCGCCACCGGTGATCATCCCCCCAAGGACGGTGAAAGCTCCGGAGACACGGTAAGGGAAATACCCGTCAGTGGTTGTTCCAGACAGCGAAAAAACGTAGGTGCCCGCGGCCAATCCCCTTGCGATGGTGACGTTGGCACTGGCGTTCCGCGCATTGTCGCTGACCGAGGTTGCGGTAA
>PLUI01000148.1:193-47671 GCA_003164855.1 Acidobacteriaceae bacterium | reverse complement strand
GGGGTTGGTCACCGAAGTTGCGATGATGACCACGACAGAGCCCGTGGGCACGGAGGCAGGCGCAGTGTAAGTGACGGGTACGCCGCTAGCCGAAGTGGGGGAACTAAACCTTCCGCAGGAGCCGACCGGAGCGCAGCTCCAAGTCACGCCCCGGTTCGCCGAGTCGTTGGCTACAGTTGCGGTGACGGGTGTTGTGTCGTTGACGTACAGGGATGTCGGAGTGGGGCTCAGCGTGACTGTGATGGGAGGAGTCCCCGCAGTGATGGCGATGGAGGGGAGGCTGGCGAATACCGCGGGGTTGGTCACCGAAGTTGCGGTAATGGTGACTGCACTCACGGCAGTGGCGGGTGCGGTGTAAGTGATGGCCGTGCCGCTGGCCGAAGCGGGAGAACTGAACGACCCACAGGTAGCCGCGCTATTGCCCGGAGTGCAGCTCCAAGTCACGCCTCCGTTTGCCGAGTCATTGGCTACCGTTGCAGTGATGGATAGTGTGCCGTTGGCGACGAGGGAGGTCGGAGCCGGAGTCGGAACGGTGCTCAGCGTGACCGTGATGGGAGGAGGCGCTGTGGCATTGATCGTAATCGCGGGGGTGCTGGCGCTTATCGCGGTGTTGGTCAGCGAAGTTGCGGTGATGACGACAGTGCGCGCAGGCACGGTGGCGGGTGCGGTGTACGTGACGGCCGTGCCGCTGGCCGAAGCGGGGGAACTAAACGTGCCGCAGGAGCCGGCCGGAGCGCAGCTCCAAGTCACGCCCTGGTTCGCCGAGTCGTTGGCTACGGTTGCGGTGACGGGTATTGTGCCGTTCGCGTACAGAGACGTCGGAGTGGTGCTCAGCCTGACCGTGATGAAAAGTGGGGGCGGCGGTGTGGAAAAGCCGCCGCCGCACGCAGCCAGCGTAGCAATCATGCTCAGGCTGAAAAGAAAAAGAATCGACTTGCGGAAGGTCATCGTGCACCTGCCTCGATTTGAAGCTGGGATGTTTTTTGGGTTCGGGCACGCTGCGCGCGAGGGGAGTGCACCGGCAGAAGAACGCCACGTTCACTTCGCACCGTGACGGTGCTGCCGCCGACGGTCAGTTCGCGGGCCAAAAGATAATTCTTCCCCTCCTGTAACGACATCGCCCCGACGATCCGAACCGGCATTCCTGCTTGCAGGGATTCTTTCGTCTCTTTGCTCAGGAAGGGTCCGACGTGCGCATCCACGACGCCCTGCGGGCCGGCCACCAGCAGATGAATCCCGGCCGGGCTCCCCGCCACGTGCTGGCTGACGACATCCTGGATGGTCCCACTGAAAGTGATTTCATGAGCTGCGTCGTAGGCCGGACCAAAACCCCGTCCAAGGTGGGACTCGGCCGCCTCTTGGGCACCGAGCGGAACCGCCGGGATCGCGAGCAGCAGGCCGGTAAGCAGCCCCGCAATCACTAGAGTAGGTTTCGTGAAACGAGTACACCTCATGGATTCGCTCCTTGCGGAATTGCGTAGTTCGGCCTGCTCGTAAACCTCCGGCTCCTTTTAGGCGGCGACCACTTCACACGAAGTGGACTCTCGCCGTGCAGCTTTAGCTTTTTTCTAATGAAGGGGTTGATACCGATCAGATGGTTCCAAGACTGGAACCCTACCCTCCATCGTCTTAAGGCGCGCGTACTCCCAAGCGGAAAGGTGTTCATGGGGGTTTCTTTCCGCTTTTGGAACGTATCCCGAAATAGTCTGGTGGGTACAGGTAACCTGAGTAACGTATCGATACTAAAGTTCTAGTGCCCGAGGAATCGACACCAAGATTCCTTGCGGAGCCGCGGAGTTTAATCTGTAAGAATTAAGAATAAGGAGAATCGATTTCGGAAGAAAACCGTCCAGACCGTAAGTCGCCGAATCTTGACAAATAAAAGGAAACAATAGAGATGGACGGCAAATCGTTGGAAGACAACGGGCCGGTTTTAGGCGGCGCGCAAGAATTCTGCGGCAATTGCTAGCTCGCGGCCGGGCTTCCACTTCCGATGACCCGGCCGTCTTTCTCTTTAGATCCCCGCGCCGGCCACTTTTACCAGTGGTGCGGTGCGCAGTGCTTCCGCCGCACGGGCAAAGTACAACCGGTAAGACTGGTGAATCCCATACATCACCGGGAAGATCAACAACGCCGGCCAGCCCAGGTGACGATTTACCGCGTTTACCATTGAGGTTAATCCCGCGCTTAGCACGTAGTAGGGGAACGAGAGTTGCGCGATGCCCAGCCAGACACGGCGCATCGCCGCGCCCTCAGCCAGTTTGATGATACCGGCCACCGGAGCCGTCTGCCCCAGGAAGAAGGCAGCGGTTGCCGAAGCCAGCATCAGGGGCTCCGAGGCCCAGGCTGCCTTGCCCAGCCAGCCTGCATTCCAGATCAGGTTTGCCATACTGGTCGCGAATGCCATCATGCTGACGTTGAACAGCATCTGCTGCGGCTTGAACTTGCCGTCCGATTTTGGCCAGCACTGCACCACCGTGGACACAGATGCGATCAAGACAGCTTCGAGCGCGCTCAGATTCACTACTGCCATCAGCAGGAAGGGCAAGTTGACTGACATGTTGCCGTCAATCCCTGGCAGTTTGATTTTCATCCGCGACGTCGCCGCCGCCAGTGCCAGTACAGCCAGGGCATAGGCCGTGTGCAGGGTGTGGCTGGCCAGGCTGGCGTACAGAGTGCTTGCCATCGCCGCCAGTGCCATCAGTCCGATGAATGTTTGCGTTAGCCGTGTGTTGGGTTTCACGATTTCCTCCTCTCTTTGGTTTTGTTACACGACTACTGCTCATCGTCCCCAGCGACGGAGAACGCACCGTCGGTATTCAGCACGGCCGAACCCCAAATCACACTGCTGGCTTGCGGGCCCGTGCCCGTGCTCGACCCCCAGACCACGCTAAAGGAACTTAGGAGGGCATCATTCCATGGGACTGCCGTACCCCAAACCACTGAAGTACCAACAATGTTATTGCCCCAAACGACGGACGTACCCCACACCACCGAAGTCCCCCAAACCACCGAACCCGGGGCGACGGTGCCGTTTCCCTGGACCAAGGAAACCGTCTTGGTGGCCGGGTTATAGACCACCGACGGAGACAACGCTGCACCCACGTTGGCCGGAGCCAGAGCGGTGCTGACGAGCGCGTTCTGCATATCGAGCAGGCCCGCACCCACCGAAAACGTATCGTAGAAGGAGGTGAAGGTCGCATTCAGATCCGGAACCACGGCGACGCTTGACGTTGGAAATACCTTACCCGCGCTGCTCATCAGGAGCGCCTTTATCTGGTCTGGAGTCAGCGCGCTGTTCTGCTGCAGGAGCAATGCCACCGCTCCACTGACGACCGGCGTCGCCATACTCGTGCCGCTGAGCGTAAAGTAATCACTGTTGCCGTCGGTGCCAGTGACCAACTCAGCGGGGTACTCTGCTTCCAGAGTTGCGCCAGAAGCTGCCAATGAGACGATCTGGTTGCCGGGAGCGACGATGTCGGGCTTGACCACGTGATCATAAGTGGTGAGGCCCTTGGAACTGTAGCTCGCCAGCGTCTCGGCCGACAATAAAGAGGATCCGTTACTCTTCATGGCGCCGACCGTGATCGCGAAGGGATCGTTGCCCGGAGCAGTGACGGTTCCATACCCGTTGCTGCTGTTGACGCTCACGCGTCCGTAGTTGCCTGCGGCCACCACTACGACAATCCCGGCTTGCCATGCCGCTTCCACTGCCTGGCAGAGGGGATCCTGGGTGTAGCTGACGAAAATGCCGCGCCCGAGCGACAGGTTGATCACGCGGATGTTGTAAGTGCTCTGCAACGCGATGGCTTCCTGGATGGCTGCGATCGTTATACTGTCGCTCCCGGAGCCACTTGAATTCAGCACCCGAAGATCCACGAGGTTTACGGCAGGCGCAACTCCGACGTAGGCTCCGTTCGAGAGGTAGCCGTTGCCGCCAACGATTCCTGCCACGTGCGTACCGTGACCATACAGGTCCCAATTTGCTCCGCTTGAGTTGGAAGTCGGGGTGCCTGTGAAATCCTGGTGATAGACCACACGCGAAGTAGTCCCGCTCGAATTCCACAGATCGGGATGACTGTCGTTAATGCCGCTGTCAATCACGGCTACGCCAATCCCCGCTCCGTTATAGCCCGCAGCCCAGGCAGAGGGCATGCCCGTGGCTACATCCGTGATGTCATCCAGTGCTTTCGTTGGATGGTCGACGCTTACGGAAAGAACCTCGGGGTCCGCTTCCAGGGCAGGCAACGCGTTTACCGGAATTGTCAGCGCGATGGCCTTGACCATGTGGAGCCGATGGTTGAGATGGGCGCCGAGACGCTGCACTCGGCCTTCTTCTGCCGCTTGTGGAACCTGCTTATACTGCACGATGACCTTGACGGTCTCGTCAGCCGCCGCACCATGATTGGCTCGTGCAGCGATGGGAGCAAGGTCCGGGGCAAACTTGCCAACCAGCTTGGGGCTGGTTTTCCAGACTTGGGCGAAGGCTGCCTCCGCGACCAGGAGCAGTAATAAAATGCTCAAGCGCTTTCCCCAAGCCGCGCTATGCCGGCCTTGATCAGGGTTCTTTGGTTTCATGGTTTGCGACATAAGTCTCATCCTTCCATCAAGCGAAACAAACGTGGAACGAAACTTTCATTAGAACTGGCTTATGTTCTGCACGGGAAAGGCCAATCGCCTCTTTGTAAGTTATTGTCATCATTGGAGATAATGGCGGACACTCACGGAGCCTTGGGCCATTCTGTCCTTCAATCTGGGGCGCGGGACAGTTTGTCCCATAGGCGGCGGGGTCGCTGGAATTACTTCGGTTTCGCCGATGTCTGCTCGCAGGCGGCCAGCACATCCGCTGGTTTCTAAATCCCATTGCCAACCAGAGAGGCGGAGGTTTAACCTGACTCGGTAACCGAGAGGAGACTGCTTGAGTAAGCCTTCGGAGCTCGTTCAGGGAACTCTGGATATGCTGGTCCTGAAAATACTGGCGTTGGAACCGCTGAATGGCTGGGCCGTCAGTCAGCGTTTGAAACAAATGTCCAGCGATGTCCTAGGGGTTAGCGATGGCTCTCTTTACCCAGCGCTGCACAAGCTGGAACAACGAGGTTGGATTACTGCTCGCTGGAAGTTGAGTGAAAACAACCGCCGCAGCAAATTCTATTCTTTGACCCAGCTCGGGCGAAAGCAACTCGAAAAACAGGCGGCCGACTGGAACCGCCTTTCCGCTGCCATCTCCGGAATAGTCAAGCTCAAGGAGGCTTGAGATGACGTTCGAACAATGGTTGTATACCCTTCCCCTGCGTTTGCGCTCACGTTTCCGCCGCAAACAGGTGGATCAGGAACTCGAAGATGAACTTCGCGACCACCTCGAGCAACAAACCAAGGAGAACCTTGCAGCAGGCATGACGCCTGAGGAAGCGCGCTACTCGGCGCTGCTCGCACTGGGCGGGATGACGCAGATCGAACAGCGGTGCCGAGACGCGCGCGGTGGAAACGTTATTGACGACCTGGTTCAGGATTTGCGATATGGGTTTCGCCAACTGTGGCGCAGCCGGGGCTTTACTTTGCTGGCGATTTTATGTCTGACCTTGGGAATCGGGGCCAATACTGCCGTGTTTAGTTGGATCGAAGGGATCCTGTTCCGTCCGTACCCGGCAGTAGTCCACCAGGAGCGGCTGTTTGCCTTGGCAGGAACGGCTCGTGGCAAGGCCGGTCCGACGCCTCTTTCGTGGCCGGACTTCCTGGATTTGCAGAGAAGCTGCACCCTTTGTGACGCATTCTTCGTGAGCAAGATTACGGGCAGCACGCTGAATGTGGGTGAGCGCGCGGAAATCACGAGGGGCAGCATCGTCTCGGCAAATTATTTCGACGCGATCGGCGTTCATCCCGTGCTTGGTCGCGGCTTCGAGCCCGGCGAAGATGTGGGAAGCGACGCTCACCCTGTCGCAGTAATCAGCTATCAGCTTTGGCGGAACCGTTTCAAGAGCGATCCGCAAATCGTCGGCAAGATGCAGCGGCTCAACAACGTTCCGCACACCATCATCGGCGTCGCGCCGGAGGGGTTTTATGGAACTTTCGTAGGCTGGGCGATGCATTTCTGGGTTCCGGCGTCGATGGAGGAAACTTTTGAAAGCGGCGGATATAAACTCGAGGACCGCGGCGCGCGGTGGATTGAATCTTATGTACGACTCAAGCCGGGGGTCACTCGCGCGCAAGCCCAGGAAGAAATCTCGGCAATCGCAGCCCGCCTGGAAGCCAACTACCCCGCCACGAACCGCGGACGCGCCATCAGGCTGTGGCCTTTGTGGCAAACCCCTTTCAATAACGCCGGCACTCTTCTCCCCACACTCGAGATCATGCTCGCAGTGGTGGCGTTCGTTCTGCTGATCGCCTGTGCGAATGTCGGCAACCTGCTGCTCGTCAGGTCATTTGCCCGTCGCCGCGAAATGACGGTTCGGCTCGCCATCGGGGCCAGCCGCCGGCGTTTGCTAAAACAACTTCTCACTGAAGGCCTGATTCTCTCGACGCTGGGGGCAGCCGGTGGACTCCTGGTTGCGAACTGGTGTCGGCACGCGCTCGTGCTGCTCCTCCCGGCGCACTCCGGAGTCGCGATGTACCTGCCCGGGGAAATCGACTGGCGTGTGATGTCGCTGAGTGCTGGTATTTGCCTGATCGCCACGCTTATTGTCGGATTGGTCCCTGCGCTTCAAACCCGCAACCTCGACGTTGCTGGCGCCCTGAAGGCGGAGTCCTCGGGTGTGGTGGGCGCCCGGGGAACAGCGTGGGTGCGCTCGGGCCTAGTCGTTTTCCAGGTTTGTCTGAGCTTTGTTCTGCTGGTGGGAGCGGCACTGCTGCTGCAAAGTCTGCAAAAGATTCGCACTGCGAGCCCGGGTTTCTCAACCACAAATGTGGTGCAGACTGGGGTGTCTTTGATCTCGGCTGGATACGACGTGCCGCAGGCCGAGACTTTTCAGAAGGAGTTGATGGATCGCCTAAGGGCGCTACCTGGCGTGGAGTCCGCCGCATTCGCCCGCGTGACTCCGTTGGGTTACGGATCATATTCTTCAACGCCGATTGCGGTCGACGGCTACCAACCTCCACCGGAAGAGCAAACTACTGTCGATTACAATCAGGTCAGTCCCGACTACTTTGCCACCTTGGGCATACCTCTAGTCTCCGGTCGCGAATTCACGCGTACCGATGACGAAAACGCGCCGTTGGTCGCCATAGTGAATCAGACCATGGCTGCACGATACTGGCGCGATCAGGATCCCATCGATCGGCGCCTTCAAGTGAAGGGCCGCTGGGTGCGGGTCATTGGTGTAGCCGCAGACTCCAAGTATGAGAGCATGCGCGAGAGTCCAAAGCCATTTTTCTATGTGCCGCTGCTGCAGGATTTCGTAAGAGGACCCGCCTTGTATATCCGGTCAGCCCAACCTCTACAGAGCATTTCGTCCGCCCTGCTTCGCGAAGTGGACGCGCTTGACGGGAACCTTGCCCTTTACGAGACCATTACGCTTCAGGAACAGGTGAATCGCTCAACCTCGCCGCAACTTGTGGCCGTGACCTTGGTTTCGATCTTAGGAGGATTGGCGCTTCTCCTCGCCGCCGTCGGCCTGTATGGCGTGATGTCTTATGCCGTAGCACAGAGCAGCCGCGAGTTTGGGCTGCGCATGGCTTTGGGCGCCGGCACAGCCAGTATGTTTCGTCGGGTCATTTCGGGCGGCTTGAGATTAACTGCAGTCGGCGTCCTCTGCGGCGCGACCGCGGGACTTGCATTCACGCGATTATTTGGAACGCTTCTCTACAATGTCACTCCGCGCGACCCGCTCGCATTCGGCCTGGCATTGGCGGTGATGACGATCACCTCGGTCGTAGCTTGTCTTGTGCCTGCCTGGCGCGCTACGCGTACTGATCCCGCTCGAGTGTTGCGAGATTGATCCTTACTGCAGCGGGCTGTTCCACTTCGCGAAGAAGAGATGGTGGAGCGGATCCAGAGGGTCAAACTCGGAGGGTCGAGTGTAGAATGCAATGTCTGACGCCGGAGGTCTGAGAAAAGGCTTTGCTGAACGAAGAACGACGCCGCCATATCCTGGAAATCCTGAATCGCGAGGGCCGCGTTTTGGTCGTGGACCTGGCAAAACAGTTCCACACGTCCCAGGTGACCATCCGAAAAGATCTGGACGTTCTTCAAGCCCATGGCCGTATCCAGCGCAGCCACGGCGGCGCTCTGCCCGCACGGGAGAGCGCGCTGGAAGATCCCACTCTGCGGGAAAAAGAGAAGCTGCACCGCAAAGAGAAATTGCAGATTGCGGCCGCGGCAGCCCGTATGGTGCGAGAGGGGCAGGTGGTGATTCTCGATTCCGGTACCACCACCACGGCAATCGCGCGGGCGTTGCGCAAATTTCAGAACCTTACCATCATTACTAATGCGGTAAATATTGCCGCCGAACTCTCGGGTTCTTCCCTTGAGGTTATTCTGACCGGCGGGACTTTGCGGAAGAACTCATTCTCGCTGGTGGGGCCGATTGCGGAAGAGACGCTGAGGCGCCTGAACGGGGACATTCTTTTTCTCGGCGTGGATGGTTTCGACGTGCAACATGGATTAACTACCCCAAACCTGCTTGAGGCCAAAGTTAATCGGGCGATGATGGATGTGGCCAGGGTTGTGGTAGCAGTGTGCGACTCCAGCAAGTTCGGGCGACGCACCTTATCTTCAATTGCTCCACCTTCGGGAGTGCATTACCTGATCACGGACCGGGGTGTTCGCAAGGCGGACTTGGCCGCAGCGAGAAAAGCTGGAATCCAGGTCACACTTGTCTAAGGAATCTGGTCAGGTCAGCCGCGTTCGCAGAGACGGAGCTTTTTTCGAAGGCAGGAGAGCGGCGAACTGGCATACGAATCTGTCCCCTATAATGAACCGCAAGGCGCTGACGTCCATCAAGCCTCACCTTATTCATGGTTAACCCCGAGTTCAAGGAATTCTCGCGTCTGGCACGGTCGGCAACGCTGGTGCCGGTGGTGAAATCCGTGAGTGCCGACCTCCTTACGCCGGTCTCCGCGTTCCTGGCCATCGCGGAAAAAGAGCCGCACGCGTTTCTGCTGGAATCGGTTGAGCGTGGCGAGCAGATTGGCCGATACACGTTTCTCGGAGTGCGGCCTTACATGCGGCTGCGAGCGCGGGGCTCTGCCATCGAAATTCAACGCGGACGGCAGCTTGAGCGACGCCAGGGCGATGTATTTCAAGTGGTGAAGCAGTTGCTGGGCGAGCATCAGCCGGCTGCGATGCCGGGGCTGCCGCCGTTCACCACCGGGGCTGTGGGTTATTTTTCCTACGACGTGGTGCGGCAGTTGGAAAATATTGGTGAGCGCGCGAAAGATGACCTGTCTCTCCCTGATTGCGAATTGATGTTCTTTGATCGGCTGCTGGCCTTTGATCACTTGCGGCATCAGATTCATATTGTGGCTGCAGCGGACGTCTCGCGAGATAGTCCGCAGCGTTCTTACGACCGGGCGGTGCGTGACATCGCCGGGCTCGAACGAAAGCTGGCTGCGGGATTGCGCCCGGCGATGTGGCGCAGGTCCGGCCAGGCTCTTACGGGGAAGGTGAAAATTCACGCAGGAACCACCCGTGCGAAATTTCTGCAGAGCGTAGAGCGCTGCAAGGAATACATTGCCGCGGGCGATATTTTTCAGGTGGTGCTTTCGCAGAGGCTCGACTTTATCCCCGGAGTTGAGCCGTTCGATCTTTACCGCGCCCTGCGCCAGGTGAACCCTTCGCCATATCTTTATTTCCTGCGAGTGGGGGAGACACAAATCCTGGGCTCTTCGCCGGAGATGCTGGTGCGGGTGACGGGACGCAAATTAGAATACCGCCCTATCGCCGGTACACATCCGCGCGGCCGCGACGAGGCCGAAGATCTGCGCCTGGAAGAGCAGATGCGGAACGATGAGAAGGAACGCGCCGAGCACGTGATGCTGGTTGATCTGGGGCGCAACGATCTTGGGCGCGTGAGCGAGTATGGCTCGGTCAAAGTGAAAGACCTGATGTACGTGGAGCGTTATTCCCACGTGATGCACCTGGTCTCGGCCCTGGAAGGCACGCTGCGCAAGGAGCTGGGTGCGATCGACGCATTCGCCGCGTGTTTTCCGGCGGGCACGTTGAGCGGAGCGCCGAAGGTCCGGGCCATGCAGATCATCGAAGAATTGGAACCGGTGCGCCGCGGCATTTATGGCGGGTCGGTGCTCTATGCCGATTTTGCCGGAAATCTGGATTCGTGCATCGGCATTCGAACCATGCTCATGCAGGGCAAACACGCTTATTTGCAGGCGGGAGCAGGCATCGTGGCGGACTCCAATCCCGCGCGCGAGTTCGACGAATCGATGAACAAGGCGCAGGCATTGTTAAGGGCAGTGGAGAAGGCCAGAGGGACGTAACGCGCCGTTAGTGAGAGCCGCCGGTCGCTGGAGCCAGCGCTACGGATGGTTAGCTCCCGGCCTTTAGGGTGATGGAATCACGATGGTAGGGCTTACTCCGATCCCTTCGATTTTGTCTTTCTGCGTCCCGTCAGGCAGACCCAAGATATAGATAGTGGCATTGCTGGGGTCCGCGAGAAATACCGTTCCGTCAGATCCGATTGCTACATTCGAAAAGAGCTTCCCAGGCTCAATGAAGTCTTCCTGTTGGAACGATTTGAGATTTAGAACCGCGACTGCAGAAGCCAGCCCCTTATCGCGAAAGTCGTCTCCTCCTGCGATCACAAGAAGAATTTTTCCCTGCCACACTGGAGTTTCGTAAGGGCCGACGATTCTGTTATTAGCTTTCAGTGGTGGCGAAAATTCGATCATGCCTTGTTGTACGGATTTCCTGGCTCGCAAGTTGATCCGAGAATAACTGCCATCTGCCAAGACGACCGTTATCTCATTGTCACCAGACTGAAACGCCGTTGAGATCTCGATATTCTGAGCTGTTCGGAGGTTAAGCGGAATACCGGCCGGAAGGCGCGTTAGCGGAACGCCTTTATCGTCAAATTGTGTCGTTCGGACATCCCTGGTACCCGGGCAAATCACAGATAGCGTGCGGCCCTCGCGGGAGGGAAGCAACAAACCTGCATCACATCTGGGCAGCGAAACAACGTCTGGGAGAAACTTGTTTGTGTCGGCGTCAAATACCGCGACGCCGTATGAAACCTCACCGTTCCCCAGATCTTTTATCCTAGCCACGTACAACAAGTGCCCGTCCCCCGAGAGAGCCATGTGGGAAACCACGTCGTCGAAAGTGTCGAACACTCGATCCGGTTGGCTGACCGAGGCCACAGTGGTACCGGTGGTTGTATCGATCACTTCCAGCGTCCCATTTTCTACCTGGCCGGACGGCGGCGAACTGGACAAATAGAGGCGTTTTCCATCGTGCGACACGGCGAGGTCGGGATGATAACCTGCCCGATAAGTCTTTACTATCACCTTTCGGAGAGGGTCCACCACGAGCACTTGCGCCTTACCGTCCCGGTCCTGATGATCAGTGTCTATCACGTATAACAACTCGTGTATCTGGCTATTGCTCCCGGCCTGTTGTGCATTCAAGGTTGTGGCCGCGGCAATAACACATGTCACAAGTCGTACTGTGGCTCTTATTCGGTTGTGGATGGTATTCGTCATCGGCCTGTTCGTCATGGTCTTCCGCTCATTTCCACGCTCAAGCATAGTATGCTCCACAATCGGGTCAATGATAGGAACTTGCTGTTAAGAGAAGAGATCCCAACCCGACTAAGAGAATCCCGTTTAGCACAAGCACCACACTACTAAAGGGCCCAATCACACGTGCGTACCAGTAAATGTCATGTCCGATCTTGGAACTCATCCACCGGACACTGATTACGGGCATTACTCGACCGACCTCATACGCAAGCGCTAACATCAAACCCATCTCACGCCCGCCCATTAACACGATCCAAAGCACGATGGCATAAAAACTAATACTAACTACCGAAGTTAGAAACCCAAGTCCCAGATAACCTCCCCACGCAAAAGCTCCGGCGTAGTGACCCAAGGTGTAAAACCATGATCTTGGCACCTGCGAACGAGACTGAGGCAGGCGAAACTTCAATATCTCCACTTCTCGGGCACTTGCCAGCAGGAAAAGAACTCCAACCAGCAATGAGACATACCTGCCGTACTCATGAAAAAAATAGGCACGTCGTAAGACAGCCCCGATTGAGGTCAGGACGTAGCCCAAAACAATGCCGCCTGATATCGAACCGAGCACATAAAAAACTATTGCGTAACGTCTGCCTGGCTCCTCTGTTTGCCCGTTCCCGACGGGTACGATGTTAGTAACCATCGCCAACCCTCAAGGCGACCACAGGGTCGAGAGGCCCGCCCCCACGGCGAGGAATGTCACTCCCGTGACTGCAATCCAAGAGAGCGGTGCCCGATTATGCAGCAAAACAGCCGCGAAGCTACACACAATTGCCGAAACCATTAACCGCAAATGCACATTACGAGTACCGGCCAAAAGCCCGTGCATTTCACACTGCAAATCTGATCTCTCCATAATAGGGTCCCCAAGGAGTGCTCAAATCTCTCAACTCTTACAGTCAGAACACGGTGTCGTCTGATTAATGATCGTGCAACGGTAGACGCCCTTCAGTCCACACCACCAACCCCACCTTTGGACTCTTCTACAATCGGCTCCTTTGCAGTCCGCCGCTTGTGCGGCAGTATAAGTCGTACCAGGCGGACATTTTCCCGACGGGCATGCGACCAATCCGCAGCAATCAACGTATAGGATTGTGAACGCTGAATTGCATCCCGGGCAACAGCAACATGCGGACCACGAGGAGCCCGTGCTTGTGCAAACCGGACAACTTGTAATGGCCGCCGCCCCGCCACAACATGCCTGACAGAAGTTGCCATGCTGGCCGCAGTATTGCCAGTCGCCCTGACAGTCCTGAGTCGGAGGGGACTGAGCAATCACTCGGTAAAGTGGGAGGAGGGGAAAAACTGATATCCCCAGTCCCTTTAGAAACAGTCGCCAGCCTCCGGCCAGGAAACCGCGCCGTGAGGTGCTGCGTGAGAATGCGGAGAGCGCTCTAGCCGTGACCAAATCTAACTGCTTACCGTTCTCGGGACCACTCTCTTCGATGTCTTGCATCTTCGTCTCCTGCCAGCGTGAGTACACATCCGCCGCACCTTCCGAGAAACTTGTTACTCCGACGTCCCTAACATGGGATCCATCGATGGATCGCCCAGGCGTTTCGCCATGTAGCTTTCCATCGTGGGTGCGCCGAGTTCGGCCGCGTTCAATAAGCTTTCCAAGTGCTCTAAACGATTTACAACACCCTTCGTCTTTACGACTCCGGCGTTATCGAGAAGCAGACCATAGGGTGGACTTAGGACTCTATAAGCCGTCCCGAGTTCAGGCGAGAGCACATAGGGGATACCTTCGAAACCAAAGCGCGAGATAAATGCTCGATTATCCTCTTCGCTGCCGCTGACTGAAACTACGACAAAGTTGACCTGCCGGCGTTCATTTTTCCAAAGCGCACGCAGCGCCGGCGCAACTTCCGAGCATGAGGCACAGGTCGCGGACATGAAGGTGAGCAGTGTGGGCTTTGAGCTAACTCCGCCCAGTTCGATTTGTCGGCCGGAAATGTCGGAAACGGTCCGAGCTGGGATAAGTTCTCCGATTTCAGGACCGACATTCGTCATTCTCGCTCCCGATGCCCCAAGCCTCTCGTGCATGATTCCAATCTGACGGGCCAGAACTGCAAACGCAAAAATCAAGATCAGCACCACCGCCCATAGGGCGAAATAGGAAACCAGAAGCATTGTATTCATAGCGACCTCAATGTTGTTGCCACCTAAGGCGACGATAGACTCAAGAACTTATATCAAGACCGAGATTCAAATTGAACCGGTCCACCAGTGACGATAAAGCGACCCAGCCAAGCTATGGCCACGACCGCAGCGCCAACCAGCGCGGCGCTCAGCCGGTCACTCACACTTGCGATCAAGGGCGCTCCTCGATGGAGGTCTGGCAGTGTCAAGACACTAACCGCCAAAAAGAATAAGGCTCGTCCAACAAGGCCCCAAGTCAGCCTCCGGTTACTCTTCCCGAAACAACCGCAGGAAATATCGGTTCTGCCCCGGATCATGTTGATCGCAACGGCGATGCCGAACATGGCGAACAAACCCATGGCGACCAGGCCAGCCCACGCAGTAACCGACCAATCGAACACCGCGCGGCTGAGAAGGGCCGCACTAACCAATATCTCGGCCACCGGCAGACCGGCAGCAAAAGCCGGCACAGCAATGTCTGGCAGGAGTGCGAAGCCCCGAACGGCACCAACGAAGCCTGGGCGATCCCACAACTTTGCAACTCCCGACACTAGCAGGACGGCAGCAACTCCGGTTTCAGCGGCAGGCGAAACTACGATCCAGTAATCCAGCTTGCACCTCCGAAGGCGAGATCAGGCCGGCATAATGCCGGCCCAGAGCTTCATGGACGTACCCAGTAGAACGTCGGATCGGCGCTCGCCACTCTCGGCCCAACATAGACCAAGCTTTGATCGTCGCGCCCGAGCAGAAAGACTTTCCCAGCGGCTGTATCCGAGCCATCCGGCAGCGGAGTCCAGCTTCCCTTTGGCCGGCTCCCAGCGGGTAGCTTACTCAAGGACAAATCACTGCCACTGGGACCCGCGAGTTGCAACAACGGTGACGCTTGTTCAGAAGCCGGAATGTTAAGTCTGTACATCATGCTAGACACATCACGCTTGCCATCAGCCCCGACTACTCTCGTGGCAAATGTGGCATAAAGCTGGTGTGTTCCCATGAGGACCACACCGGTAACTCTTCCGGGCGGAGCGGGTTGAATGCGCCACTTGTAAGCAACGGGGTTGCTGAATTGCACTTCAATCCAGCGGGCCGGGCGCGCGATGTAGACGCCGACCGATTCGTCCCCACAAGCCAAAGTGACCGCAGCGCGCCCAAAGCCGTAACGAGACAACGAAGGAAATTTGTTACTCGGCAGGTAGGCATTCAGCAGATGCCCCTCAGTGGAATATTGTCTCAACAGCCTTTCGCCGTGACCATCGTCTCCGCCTCCGCCCAAGCTTAGGCCAAAGACCCAAAAGGTTCCGTCGTTTGCGGGGCACATCCGCTTCGGCGTAAAGGAGCCTAAATCAAAAACCCGGGTGGCGGTTCCCGTGCGGTCCACCTCAGCCACAAAATTTGTCAACGATACTTCTCCGGTCCTCATCAATGAACCCGCTATGTAAATCTGCCCGCCGGTGTTGACCGCGACGTCTTCGGCCCGAATCTCCGACGCACCGTTGATCCAGAAGGTGATCGACTGCTCTTCCCCAGTGGCAAGCGAACTCACGAAAATGTTGCTTCCGCCGTCCTTAGCCATACGAGGGCGGAACGACACTATGTAGCCGTGGTCGACGTGTGGAACTGTTCTCTGCTTTGAAAACGCGTTCGCGATTTTCTTCTGCTGCCAGGCGGAAGGCAGCTGGCTTGATTGGGCAACGGACATACAAGCCGCGGTAAGCACCAAGAGAGCAAGAGCCCCAAGATGCACGGTAAGAGACATTTCATACGGATCAAACCAGCGCGGAACGGGCGCTGACGAAGCTGTGTTGTTTTGACGGCGTTTCTGCAAATACCACCGCCACCTGCAAAGGCTTTCTGCCTTTCGGATCGCGACCTCGAATCTGTGTCCAAGCACGGTCAACCTCCAGTCAACGCTACATCGGGAAGTCTCACTCTACTGCACGATGCTCACGTCTCTTCAGATGGTGGCGGCGATGCTGTAAGTCGTCGTTGTCCCACTTGCCGGTATCGTAATGGTGGCGACAGGTTGCCCACTGTACCTGCGCGGGAAAGCTGACCCGCTCACTAATGGCTGCGGAGGCGCCGAGATGTCGTACGATATGTATACATCGTCGGAAGCGCTCGAGACCCGCCAGGAGTAAGGGATGCTCACGCTACACGTGGCCGTCGAACCGCTTCGCGTGGCAGCCACCGACAATGAATCGCTTAGCGATCCCGTGGAGTCAACAACGTCCGCAGAGGCGTTGCATGCGATCGTCGTACTTGTCGAAATAGCTGAGTCGATCGTGATTGTCAAATCTACGACGATGGTGCCGGTATAAGTTGTCAGGGGCGGCGGAGCTGCTTCCGCTTTTGCATGATCCGGCACTTGACGGATCGGCGTGAAAATGCCCGACCCTGGATCCCATCGCCCGTAAATGCCGCGCACGCCGGCGGAGGCACCTTGCTGACTCGAAAGTGGCAGTGCAAGCGCAACCAACGCGCACACTCCAAGCAATGTAACAGTTTTCTTCATAGCTCCACCTCGCATCGAAATGTTAGTTGCAATCCCCACCCGCTAACCGTTGGGACGAGAAACAAAGCAAAACTACAAACATCAAACCGCACAGCTAGAACAAGAGCCACAGTTTTCACAGGCTCCACAACTCGTGCAAGTACAGCTGGAACAACTCAGACAGCTTGCGCAACTCGCACAGGCTAGACAGTTCATGCCGCAACTGCCACCGCCAAAACCTGAGCCGCAATTTCCTACAATCGAGCAGCTTGAGCAATTCGTGCCGCAGCTGCCGCAGCTGCTGCCTGTGCAATTGGTGCAGTTACTGCAGCTACCACCGTCGCCCCCATCGCCCCCGTCCCCACCATCGCCGCCGTCACCCCCATCACCGCCATCCCCACCGCCGTCGCCGTCGCCGCACTCGCATAGCTGCGGCGGTTTAGCTTGGTGGCGTCCGGATACCCCTCCACCAGATACTCCTCCAATAACCGCGTGTTGCAACCCACTCGACTGTGCTTCGACCGATGTTGACGGCGATCCTTGCTGCCCCAGGGGAACCGGCACCGACGACGTGTTGGACAGAGAAGCCAGTAGCACATATGGGAACGTGCCAGTGGCTTGCAGAACATACTGGCGGCCAGTACCGCCGCCATTCCTAGCCCGCCCAGAGAAAAACACAAGACCCCGGCTGACTTTGTATCCTGCCGGGTTGCGTCGCCCCGCTCCATCCCACCGCTCCGATGGTATGGCTCGTACCAACTGAACGAGAGAGACACAGAAAGCTACAAGAAGGACGGCGAACTTTCTTGGCGCACTAAGAAGCTTGGCCATCTTTCTACCACCGATTTCGAGGTCTAAGACAGTTTGAACATAGACCATTACCTAACTACACATCAACATCCACACATCTTTATGGATTCCCAGGGATGTTATGAAACGTGCGGCTTGGACCCAAAGCTTGGACTTATAGCCGCTCATTAAATACACCTTTATAACTTATTGTCAAGAGATATCTGTTACTTTTTTCCACAAGCCCGCGGTGCATTTGATTTGAATGCTTGATCTCCTCGTGCAGAAAACACTCTATTGCAGGAATCAAAAAGCTACTATTCTGGCGCGGCAGCAGAACTTATCTGTTTAGATTTCAGAGTGACCCACAACGGATTTTACGATAACTCCAGATAACTGTTGACTAAGCTCGGCTTTTAGGTTAAAAAGCAAGCCACTCCGATGGCGCAACAAGCCACGATCTTCGACCTGGCTCAACCACTCGGCGGACTGTTCGGCGAGAGTACGCGATTTAAGACCGGAAGTGACGAGCCCAGTTTAAGAACTCACGTTTCGCGATTGGGAGACATCCGTCAGGTTTGGGCACATGCGGGATGCAAGCCAGTAGGTCATTTTGTGTCCGTGTCGGCTGACGGAACAGGTGCCGCTTTGGATGACGAGGAGTGTGTACTGCCATCGTTGGCCGAAGGCTTGGAACGATACTGTACCAGCGTCTTTGCTTCAGAGCAATTTCTGACGGCAACTGGGGCAGAATTGGGCAGCGCAGCCCTTGATCTGACCACTATTGCTAAGTGCAGCGAGCGCGAGCTTTCCCATCCAAGGTGTCCACTTACAGCCCCGGACACGAAGTTACCTATCCGCTGGGTGCGAGGGCTATCCCTTCTCAGCGGAGATGTGGTTTATGTTCCGGCAGTTATGGTCTATTTGTATACGGGCTTTGCCACTCCGGGAGAGCGGATTTGGATTCCGATAACGACCGGATGTGCGGCTCACAAATCGTATGAACGCGCTTTGCTAGCCGCGATTCTGGAGGTAATCGAGCGCGATGCAATCAGCCTTGTATGGTTGCAGAAGCTTCCTTTGCCGAAAATTGAGATTGACCACTTTTCTCCCAAGCTGGCGGCTTACTGGAATCATTACCAACAGGGTTCAGCGGAGCTGGAGTATTTTTTCTTCGACGCTACGACGGACTTGGGCGTGCCTACGATCTACGGCATACAGGTCTGTCAAACGAACAGCCGTATAACTACTCTGATCTCATGCAGTTCGGCCCTGGATCCGGCGGAGGCGATTCTGAAAGTAATGCGTGATATGGGATCTAGCCGCATACCGTTCCGTCGTTCGAGGGCAATTCCGGCGAGTTGGGATAACTTTAGCGATTTGTTCCACGGTGCAACCTACATGGCCCGTGCGGAAAACGCGAATGCATTTGATTTCTTGCTTAAATGCTCGAACAGGCGATTACTTTCCAGTATCCCATGTCTGGAGGAGACCGATGAAAGGCGTGCCTTGGTGGGATTAGTAAACCGCATGCGGTGCAAAGGTTTGAACATTTATGCTGTTGATCTGAGCACCGATGAGGCCTTGAGAGCGGGGTTTAGGGTGGTGCGAGTTCTTATTCCTGGCTTGCAACCCTTCTCATTTCATTACCGTGCCAGATACCTCGGCCATCCTCGACTGTATGAGGCCCCGAAGCTGATGGGATATCCTGCACATAGCGAAGAACGGCTCAACGCGTGGCCACAGCCGTTTTCTTAGTATCCGGATAGTCTCTGCTTACTTAGATGGTATGGACAAAGTAGCGAAACCCGAAGCCTCGATCGTGCATTTGCTTTCCGTTGGACCCTTCGGAGAAGCTGTTGGGAGCTACTTGAAAACGATTCGCGATGATATAGCCCAAACAAGCGTGATTGATAACACGGTACCTCTTCCCGCGACCTGGCCAGATGCCCGGCTTTACGTTCTGGTGGCGTGGCGTCCGGTTCCTGATCTGTGCGAGTTGCTGAATCAGCTCAGTCATGAATGGCAGCGGCCATTTTTTCCAGTCATTCAAGATTTGACGGCAATAAGGTTCGGACCAATTGTGGTACCTGGCCGTGGGGCTTGCTGGAAGTGTTGGGTGACTCGCTGGCACCAACACTCGGGCTGGACCAAGGAGAGAGCGTCCCTACTAAGCTATTATGCGTCCCACTCGAGCGTCGGACCCGCAGGATACTTGGAACCTTTTGCGTTGATGACTGCCGTCCGCATCGCCCAGACCGTGACGGCAGTGGACTCCGCCACCGCAACGCCTGGTTCCCTGTGGCAGATCGACATGCTGACGCGCCAAGTTACAGGCAGTATCGTGGTTGGAGTGCACGATTGTAGGTGGTGCGGTCTCGGTCGACCGAAGGCAACACGTAGTTTTGCCGAGATGCAGAAGGAATTGAAGTATCTCCGGTCCGCTGAGTCGGGCAAACTGACTTAAGCGCGGATCGGTAATTATGAAAACCTTGCGATCCAGAAACGCTACTGACTTCCAATCCGAGGTCGATGCCTCGTCGGAACTGCCCTGGCGTCCACGTTTTCTGCACGAGTTGCTTCTCGCCCCGGTGGAGGATGGGATTGTGGTGGATGGAGCAGATCAATTGCATGTTTTTTGGGGGGAGACCACAAAGAACCTGCTCCCGAATCTGATTCCCTTGATGGATGGAAGGCGGACCCTACCGGAACTAGATGGTGCCTTGCCAGATGTGCCTGCTCAGCAAGTGCGCGCGGCAGTATCTTCTCTTTTTAAATGGGGATTGGTCGAAGACGGAAATGAAAATATCTCAGTGGAGCTAAATGCCAACGCCCAGACACTCGCGTTCCTTCGACGGTACGTCGGGACTACCGGTGTTAACCGCAATGGGCGCGAGGCTTACCAAAGACTTTTGGCGACAGATGTTGTAATTGTGACCTCGGATAAATCAGGGGAAGCAGCCCAGCAACTGAAGCTTCTGCTGGAGAGAACCGGTGTGCGCCAAGTTACTCGTTTCGACCAAGAGTTGCTCGAGTCATGGCTGCACTCAAAGAGCAGGTCAAACCAGTCTCTTGTGGTATGGCTATCTGTTTGCAGCGAAGATTGTGAACAAACAGCAAACTTGGACGACTTATGCTCTGCCTCACAAACATCGTGGCTGCGGATTGTTCTTGATCAGAACAAGAACTTCGCGGATGTTGGTCCTGTGTTTAACCGGGACGAAACACCTTGTTACCGATGCTTCGCTGATATCCATTCGAGAGACAACTATCACGGCTCATATAATATCGGCGCCCCGTCTTATGACAACACACAGTTCTGGGTGAGCATGGTGGCGACAGAACTTGTCTACTTCCTGAGCCGGATCGCTCCCTCTCCTTCCGCAGGAGCTTTTCGTCGTTGGGATCTTAGGGATTGGACTTCGCAGATTTTACGATTTACTGCGGTACCGGGATGTCGCCATTGCCGACCGCTCCGAACTGCCGACGGGGGCCCCATTTCAGTGTTGCAAGGCCTAATCGACACAGCTTTGGTTTTTGAAGAATACGTTGGCACACATTCACGTCCTTTGGCTACCTCAAGGAACGGCGAGAGCGAGTCTGCCACAATTCTGCAATTAACCAAAGAGACCAAGCGTTTGACCCATTGTCAGCATTTTAGTCTTGGGCGAGACCTACCAACTCTGAGATCACCAATTCTGGATGAGTCTTTCGGGGAGATCACCAGTGGAGCAAAAACTCTGAGAGTTAATGATCTTGCGGCCATGCTCCTGATGACAGCTGGACTTCGCAGTTCGGGAGATCGGAAAGATTCGGTGAAAAGATGGGCGGCAACGGGCGGAAATCTGGGATCTGTCGAATTGTTTGTCGCTGTGCGTGATGTCGACGGACTCACGCCCGGCTATTATTTTTATCAGCCTCGGGAACATTCGCTGGCTTTATTGCGGCGGCACAGTCAAGCACTGGCCATCGACGAATTCATGAGCCGGGCGATTTGTTGCGATTCCGCTAGTCTTCCTGATGTACTTGTGTTGTTCACTGCAGCCTACCACCGTGTCGGCAGGAAGTACGGACCGTTTGGTTATCGGCTCATTAATCTTGATGCAGGAGTAGCCCTAAGCCAACTGCACCTTCTGGCTCGGTGCATGGGTATTCAGTCGCGGACGGCGGCACGCTGGGCGGACGATCTCATCGAGAGTCAGTTGCATTTGGAATCCATAGCGGAGCAGTCCACAGCTGTGGTGCTGCTTCATCGAAAGCACACCTGCGACCTGTCCTTTCATTGTGATCATATCGAGGCGCGAAAGGGTGTCCCCCTTTCAACCAAGAGCGCTCGACATTTCTGCGACGTACCGCTATCGGAATCGGCCGCCATGGTCTATCGTGAAAGCCGCATGACGGAATCAGAGCTTCGCTTGGGAGCATTCGTTATCCCGGACGAACTTCAAGAGGCGGATCACGCGAACTCTGGCGCGGTCGGGCTTCCTGGTCCTGGCCGTGGCGGCGGTTTCTTGGGGGACATTTTAAGGGAACGGACTTCGATCCGCCGCTATACGAACGAACCCATCTCGCTCGAACAGTTGAGCACAATGCTATCGTTTGCACATGCGGCAGACGTCAAGGAGTGGCCCGACGAACATCTGAAAGGACAAGCATTAAGTTTTTTCCTCATCGCACAGCGCGTAGCAGGACTCAACTCGGGAGTTTTTACCTACCAGCCAGCGAACCAGTCTCTGCACTTTATACGTGGCCCACTGGACCCTTATGCGGCGGTCCAGTTGTATGTGCAAGATGAGTTTGCCTCGGCGCCGGTCGCGATTTGGGTAGTCGGGAATCTTGCGGCCGCATGTGCCCGGCATGGGGCTTTTGGACACCGGCAGTTGATGCTCCGAGCCGGGGCGGCCGGGAACCGGTTGTGGATGGCGGCGCTAGGCTTAGGGCTCTCAGGATCGCTGGTTGCCGGGTTAATAGCGGGACGGGCTCGGAGGGAACTTGGGTTGGATGGATACCGAAAGTCGCCTCTGCTGGCCGTAACGATTGGCTACCCAGTCTCCCAAACGGATCGTGCGGATGACTTTAGCCTGATGAGTCACAAACGAGAGATTTCGTAACCGGGTCGCCTGGCGTGCAACCATTTACGGCCTAGCACTGACCGAAACGAAAATGGGTCGAATATGAGAACCAGCAAGCAACCTTCGGGGGGCCTCGCTCCTGCGCCGGCGACCTCGCCTTTTCGGATCGAAAGCAATTTTTATTCGCGGGCACATGCTCTTAGACTGCAATTCGAGCAGTGTCTTTCCCTTGCTACCCAGGAGAATGCGGGTGCCACTCCGCTTACCTATGTATTTTCCGAGGACCAGTATTGTTTTATTGACGGTTTGCGCGGAGCACGTTTTTACGGCGGAGCTTCTTCAAGACTTTATTCAGAGACTTCGCGCATGGGCCCTCGACCAGTTTGGCAGCATGCATGTGTCCACTCCGCAGATACGCGTTTATATCACTGGGTGTGGCCGGGAAGTACTTCAGGACAACGTTATGCTGGGTTGGCACTATACGCTTTCACTCACGCGCGATGATCGACAAGCGACACATAGTCGCATGCGAGTGTTGGCTACAGATAAGGCAGAGAATAGGGGAAGGCACTTCGGCGTCTGTGAGTTTGTGGACTCTCAACTGCCATTCAACCATCTGCTGGTTCACGATACTCAGAATGCCTACGGAGTCGAGCTTTCAAAGTCCTCAATGAATCCTATGAAGGGAGCTGTCTTGCTGGACGGATATCTTTGGTAGGTTGTTCGTGAGCGCGACGTTGAAAGGAGTGTTCCACCGAGTTTACCCCGTATAACAGGAACGCCATATGCTCTCTATTCAAAACCTCTTCAAGTCTCCTGAATACTATCCGTTACGAGTAGATTTCCAGAAACAGATTATGGCATTTGTCCGTATGTCGCGCGACACTTACCGTGACTCCGTATTTCTGGATTCTCGTACTCGCTATCTGCGGGGAAGTCTGCGCACTCTTCGGTTGGATGACCTGCTACTGGCTGCAGCCAGCACGGAGAGCGCAGCGCGAAACGTCAACTATATTCTGCATCCGGCGTTTTGCTGTTCAACCCTGCTGGCACGTTACTTTGAGCTCTTGCCGTTCTGCCTGGTGCTGAAGGAACCGTTGTTGCTGACGCAACTAGCTATTTCTTCACCCGAAGCCTTACCTAAATGGAAGGAGACGTTCGAGCTTTCGATCAGACTACTGACCAGGACATACGACGAGACACAGACTGTGATCATCAAGGTCCACGAACCCTGCAATTCGCTTGGACAGCGCCTTCTTAAGGCCGATGTCAAGTCAACTGTGACGTTTCTGATGACGCCCTTGAGGCATTTTATCCTGTCGGTATTGAAATCGGAGGAGCGGCGGAGTTGGGTGCGCAGGCGAGTGTGCGGTGAGATGGCAAGCGGGGGAAAAGCTTGGGGATTGGAGGACGTTCTACCCAGTGATCTGAGCGACGCGCAGGCGGCTGCGTGCATGTGGATGCGAAACAATTCGCTTTGCGAACAACTCTCTGCGAGCAGTGAGCGCGCTCGAGTATTTCTGCTGGAGAGCGATCAATTGATCGAGTCTGCCTACGAAACTTTGCGGGCTCTCGTTCGCTTTTGTCGTCTGCCGCTGGACGAAATCCAAATTGCCTGGTTGGTGCAACATCCATCTATGCGCAGGTACTCCAAGGACGTCTCGCTGGCCTACGATGCAAATTCGCGGCGGCGTGAATTTGCGGAGTTGGAGCGACGATTCGGTCACGACGCCGATCTCGGTGCGGAGTGGGCCACTTGCCACTCAATCTTACCGATCGCAGTTTAAGACTGGCAGACTTGGGTTGGCGTGACGACTTATTTCGTTATAGGTTACTGCAAGACGCCTCACGTAAGTCCGTGGGCGCCGCTTGGTTTCGGACTCCGGGTGATTGCGAAAAGCTGATTTACATAAGTAAGCGCATAAAAGTAGCCGTTCTCGGAGTTATAAATAAGCGCATTCGTGACGGCGTCAGGAAGCTGATGCGTCGCCGTGACCTCGACCGTTGCAGGATCGATTTCATAAATAATGCCATTGCAAGCTCCAAAATAGATTCGCCCCGCCAGCAACCGTGCGGGTCCAAATATCTTGGAGCCGGCATAGATCTTCTTCTTCACGATATGCTGCTCAAGATCGACAACGTAGAGATGCTTGTCTGTAGAACCGACGTAGGCTGTGTCATCCACAACCAACGGCACCGTATAAATCGTGTTGTCCGTCCGAAAGGACCAGACTTCTTTTCCCGTCTCAACGTCGATGATGTAGATATACCCGTCGGCGCAGCCCGTGATGACCTTTCCACGCTTGACGTCAAAAGCCGGCGCGTGGCGGATTGAGCCTTTCATGCCTCCTTCGCTCCTTGTTTCGAACCGCCAGCGCAGTGCTCCGGTCCCGGCGTCGAACAAAAACATTTCGTTGTCGTTACTGCCGCAAGCGACGAGTTGTCGCTCCGGCCAGTAGGCGGGCGAGGCATGAGTATAGCGCTTCGTCCTATGCTCCCATACTTTCTTCCCATCGTCGAGGGCCAGCGCGACGATGCTGCCTCGCTTGCCCTCCACGGCGAACTCGAGTCCAATAAAGAGAAGGCCGAGATCCGGCGCTAGGGCGGGCGAAGAACCTACCCAATCGGCACCGATAAAGCGCCATACTTCTGAGCCGGTCTCGGCATCGAGACAGTAAACATTCCCATCATAGCTGCCGAAGAAAACCCTGCCGTCATGAATCGTTGGGGACGACCATATATTCTTGTGCGCTTGGTCGTTAACCTTGAACGTCCACACCACCGATCCGTTGTTGGCGTCGAGGCACCATAAAATGCCGCAGTCGCTGCCAAAATAGATACGCTTGCCGTCGGTGGCAGGAAAAGACTTCGGAACCCGGTGAAAGAAGTTCGGGTCGGGCGACGCAAAGTTCCATACATTATGAAAAAGTGTGTTTAATGGCGGCTGCTCTGGCTTACGAAACACAACATCAAAATCGCTAAGTGCGAAGGGCGCGAGAACGGGTATCCTATTCTTCTCGCGCCATGCTTTGCCCTTGGGGCTGTGGTAATCAACTAGCACGAAGGCCAGCGCAATCTTCTTGTTCTCCTGCTCCAGCACTACGCGCACTTTTTCAAGGCTGCCGCCCGAGTTTAAGATATCGTCGACAATGATGATGGGAGCGTCGGTCACTGTTCCTTCAACCAGATTCCCTGCACCGTACGTCTTGCGCTCCTTGCGAACGATGAAACCGTTCACAGGAGTACCACGCGCCATCGACTTCATTAGAATAGCGGCCAGAAGCGGGATGGCCGCGACCTCCATACCGCCGACCTGAAACGGCATCCTGTCAGCGCACATTTCCCAAAAAAGGTCCGCGAGGGCGCTGAGAAGACTCGCCTGCATAAATATCCGTCGCATATCGATCATCCATCTATAGGGTGTTCCTTTTGGTCCAATCAGCCGCTCAGTGTCTCCACGAAGAATCGCCTGGTCTCGAATGGCTGATAATAGTGACTGCTTTCGAGAAGGCGGGGTGAGTTGCGTGTCTACCCTCGACGAACTCACGGGGGATGCCGACGGCAATAAAATAGGATTTACTGCGAGATGTGTATATGCGGCCGGCAATAGGTCAAATATGTAGTGTACGCGCCACTCATCAGATTCGTTGTAGGCCGCATGATACTGCTTGTTATTGAACCACCAAAGTTCTCCCTCCTGCATGCGCACCTGTTCATCGCCGCTAATTAGTACGCTTCCCGCAGTGCTGTAAAGCACCAGATGGTAGCGATCACGGATAAAATAATAAGATCCAACATCGGTGTGGCGAAATACTTGCGATTTCGGCTTCAGTCGCACAATCGTGGCGCGTGATAACTGAGAGTTCATTTCATTGGCGAACCCTGCCATAAACGCTATAGCTTTCGGAAACAGCCTTGATACGTCGGTGACACGACTCTCCTGATTGTCGTTAATCTGTAAGTCCGGCCGACGCACGGCCCCGCGGATGAAAATCGTATTAGTGTCGCGTTGAACCCGAATCTTATCTTGTCGGTTTGTGTTGATCAGCCATGTCTGCTCTTGCGCCCGAACTTCTGCCAACAGGGGAGCTATGTCAATCCCGGATCGGACGAGCCGGAAGAATTTCATGATACCGACCTCGTCGGCATTGGCAGATCACTTTCTCTAGACCGCATCGTAGAATCTCTTCGATCAGGATGGCACAAGAGTTTCGTAGTCAAGAAAACAGACCGTCAGCACACCCCGAGAATACAACGACGAGAAGAAAAGTATAAAAACGAACTTGTAATTAACTGAGAGGTTTTAGCATTTTTTCTGCTTTTTGTCACGAGGTTGTAATTACATGCACCTATCCACAAGCAGCCTAAAGTATCGGGAAATCAAAAAATCTTAGGACTTTGCGAAGTAGGGAACCGCGTCAACCGTGTGGCCACTGCTGCAGCGCCAGAGTTGATACTTGGCCTCCGTGGGCGCGGAGTTGATCTTGATTGCACGCTGGAATTCCGCGATAGCCTTGCCGTCCCCAGTGTCAAGACGAGTAGGATGTGGAATGCATGCGTTCTAGAAGGCACCCTCGCGCGAGTGAGAGCCGGGACTTTGCCAGAATGAATATGAAAAGTCCCCGTGAGATACATGAAGTCCACCGCGGCTCGGATGAGCCGTAACAACATACCCGCGCCGAGAGTATGGCAGCCTATCCGCCCAGTCGCCTGATGCCTGATAAACGGGCTTGAGGCAAATCGGAGACTGACGGCGGGTTAAGTGTTCGGATGCCCCAGTCAGTCCTTACTATCGTGCGATGCGGGAGAGCATCGGCGACAGAATCTTGACTGGTTCCCCGGCGCGTGCCGGAGTTGCCCGCCGCCCAACCCGCCGGCGGGGCATGCACACCGCTCGCGTGGCTCTGTCCCATCCACAGGTCTGAGGGCGGCAGGCTGCCGCTGTGAATCGGGTTTTCGCTCACCGTGCGCAGCGTCCGTTCCACGCCGACTGGCTGTGCCGGGCTCGCGGAGATCACCGGAGCCGGTTCCCAGCCGCGCAAGTTATTCTGCTTGGACCCACGCGCCAGAATCGCATTGGAATACTCCTCCGAATCGCCCCACCCCGCAACCACAAATGGCTTGGCCATGTTGTTTTCCCCCGCCGTTGCGCAGGCCGCTTACCGTGATTGGACCTTATGCTCTTCACCGCCGTCCCTGCTGAGGCTGCTGTCTGCCTCGCATTAGTTGTTGCCAACTCCGCTCCGGGTTGCGCCGCGCTGTTCGCCTTCGGCGCCGCCGACGCCACCGTTAGCACTACCCCAGTGGAGGTGTAGCTTACGTCAAATTGGAAGCTCGCGTTAATGCCGATGGTGCTGTTAGAGAACGTCCCCGTCACGCTCTTGGCGGTCAGAACGGTAAAGGTCTCGCCCAACTTCAGACTCGACTGGAATGCGCTAGCCACCGTGAAGTTAATCGTCCCCGCCAATGCCGCCGCGCCGGTGACCTTGAGCTGGCTGTAGCTTGTGCCCGCCGTAGTGCCATCGATATAGCCAGTAATCGTTGCCGTGGAAAGCTGCGCGTAGGTGCCGGTGATCGAAAGCAGGCCAGCCGCTCCGCTGTCGCCCAGCTTAATTCGTCAGATCGCTAATTCGTCAGATCGTCGGCAAGCAGCTGTCGGACAGCTCTGTGAGCTTCCAGTATTGAATAGCGGTGGTCCATTGCCCCTGCGAGATCGGTGTTCGCAAACGAAATCCTACCGAACGGCGCGTGGCGCAGAATCTCTCGCGGCGCAGGCCGCCCCTCCCGGCCGAAGAAGAATCCCGGTTGCGGGCTTAGGTACGCATGACCCCAGCGGTTAAGGATAATTCCAGCAATATCCCGCTTCGCATCGAATCCAGAGGCCGCAAACATTTCAGTGAGTTGTTCGCGGATTTGTCTCTCATACTGCCTGAAAGAAGTTCCGAGCAATTCCTCGCGGCCGAGGTTCCCTTGTTCCGCTGTGGAGCGGCCCGGATAAGAGTACAGAATTTTCAGCGAGAGCACGATGGGAGAGTCTGGACCGATACTGGAATCCCCGACCCCGGTGAGTGCGAGTTTGCGCACTTCCATGTAATTGCCGATTCCTTCAAACCAGCGGCAACCGCTCATACTCATCTTGTACAGAAATTGCCAGTTTCTAACCGCAACATTGGCCATGAGGCATGGAGAGCGGTGGAACTCCGCGTATGCGTTGCGGTGCGATTCCGGAAGGTCTTGCACAATATGCTTGGTGGTCCAGCTACCTCCAGCCAGGACCGCCGAATGCGCCTTGACCCGATATATCTTGCCGTCCTTCAGGTAAGAGATGCTGACAGAATTCGATTTGCCGGGGTCACCGTCATGGTTGACAGAGATTGCCGTCGACGATAGGCGAACCCTGACGCTGTTTTGCGGAGTGTCCAGTGCGGCAAAGTTGACGTTGTTGGCGGTAACGGCGGTCACACTGTCGGGTCCTGCCAGGGCCTCTGGGATTAAATTCCTCACGATCAATCTTGCAATGGTGGTGTTGCCGCCGGGGAACATCTGGTCTCGGGTGCCTTCGCCGGTTAAGGGATGAAGCATTTCGTATGCATAATCCGAGTACGCCGAGAGGGCGTCGGGGCCAAGGCCGGAGCCGCCGCCCTCCACTGGTGAAAGAAATGTCCGGACCGTCTCCCGGCTCAGGCCGAAGCGCTCCATGTAATGCTGCTCTAGCGTGATTGAATCGAGGTATCGGGAAATCGCATCGCCTTCTACTTTCGGATGGACAAAATGGTCTTCTTGCACCGGCGTGCCCTTCAGCCAGCGAAGCCACTCGGTTCGAGTCGCTTCGGAAACCGGAGCACCTTTCAGATTTTTCCCTACTGGGTCGATTAGCCACATCCCGGGCTTTCGTCCGAATTTCGCTCCAAACCAAAATCCATATTGCCCATGTTCCAAGCCGATTGCTTCATAGGGAGTTTGAGAAAGGGGCATCTCGGGTGACGGACCAGCCCATTTTTGATAATCGAGCTTCTGTGCTTTCAAACCGATACTGTCGTAAAACTGGGCTATGAAGCTGTCTGGAGAATGAAGCTGATAAATAGCCGAGCCCTGGTGCGCGATCAGCCGTTTGCCATCCACCAGAAACTCATTTTGCTTTGCCTCACCACCAAAGATTGGATGGTTCTCGAGCACGAGGCACTTCATTCCAGGACGCGCTTGCCGCTGGAAGAACAGAGCGGCGGCAAGCCCGCTAATTCCGCCACCGACGATTACACAGTCGTAAGTCTCCCCGGTATCGATGATGTCCTTGGGCAGTTGGTCATAGACTCCATCGCGGATGGTATGCCCGGCTTGCATGACTGCCAGCGTATTCCCGTTGGACGTGCTGTATTCTCCGACTCCGCCATAACCGGTGAATTCGTCTCCAGACGCCAGGAGTTCCGCAGGGGTAATCGATTCGAGCAGGAGGGCGCCGGACCCCAAAAGCGCCGAACCGAGGAAATCACGGCGCGTGATGGGATCGTTCATGCCCAGCCGTGTATCGCTGGACGTCGTTGGCTTTAGGGTCATCGTCTTCGTTCGCAATTCATTTTCACATACCTCGCCATGTCCCGTGATTTTAAGTTGAAAACACAACTTCGAGCATCGGTTTCAGTTGTGAATCTGGGGCTGTTGGCTGTATCGTGTACATTTCCCGGAGGAACGCCAACTTGCGAACGACTACACTCGCAATTCTGATTGCATGTCTTATCGGCTCAGCATCAAGTCAGAAACACACACCCAAGCAAACTCCCGATTCCAGTCAAACGCAGGCGGCCAAACAGAACCAGGTCGATGCAACGGGGGAACATGCCGGTGACAATCAGAAAGACAAAGATGAGGATGAGGATCTGGGACCATGGAAGGGGCTGCAATATCGATTGGTCGGTCCGTTTCGTGGCGGACGGGTGGTCGCGGTGGCGGGTGCAGTCGGTCAGGATAACGTCTATTATTTTGGCGCAGTTGCCGGAGGCGTGTGGAAGACGACCGATGGCGGCCTCAACTGGAAACCGATTTTCGACAAGACGAAGGATGCCTCGCCAGCGATCGGCGCAATCGCGGTTTCAGAATCCGATCCGAATGTCATTTATGTTGGAACCGGAGAAGCCTGTATTCGCGGCAACATCGTCGGCGGTAACGGGGTCTACAAGTCGATCGACGCGGGTAAGACCTGGAAGTTCGCCGGCCTTGCCGACACGCATGCCATCGGGCGCCTCGCGGTGAATCCCAAAAATCCTGACATCGCTTTCGCAGCCGCGCTCGGACATCCCTTCGGCGATAACGAGGAGCGAGGGATTTTCCGCACGCAGGATGGCGGTAAGACCTGGCAAAAGGTGCTTTATAAGGACACAAAGTCCGGCGGCATCGACGTAGTCTTCGATCCCAGCAATTCCAACATCCTGTTCGCGGCACTGTGGCAAGCCAGGCGAACTCCGTGGAGTCTTGACAGCGGCGGCGCTGGAAGCGGCCTTTACCGTTCCAGCGACGGCGGAGCAACCTGGAAACAATTGAAAGGCCACGGACTGCCGGAGGGTATTCTTGGCCGCATCGGGGTCACCGTATCAGGCGCAAATCCGAACCGGGTGTGGGCGGTCATCGAGGCAGAGAAAGGCGGCATCTATCGTTCGGATGACGGAGGAGATTCCTGGCACCTGACCACCGACGACCACCGTTTTCGACAGCGGGCGTGGTACTACTCGCATATTTTCGCCGATCCCAAATCGGCGGACACGGTGTACATCCTGAACACCGCGGCGTATCGGTCCAATGACGGAGGCAAGACCTTTAGCCGGCTGCGAGCGCCTCATGGAGATAATCACGCATTGTGGATCGATCCCACAAACCCCAAGCGGATCATTAACGGCAACGATGGCGGCGCCACGATTTCCATCGATGGGGGCGACACATGGAGCAGCGTATATAACGAGCCCACGGCGCAGTTTTATCATGTCATTACCGATAACCGGTTCCCTTACTACATGTATGGTGCGCAACAAGACAACTCCACTGTGGCGATTGCGAGTGCAAGCGCGGAAGGCTCGATTGATCGTCCGGATTGGTATGACGTAGGCGGTGGCGAAAGCGGCTACATCGCACNNTACGATCACCGTACCGGCGAAGAGCAGGCGGTCAATCCCTGGCCGGTGAACCCGATCGGGTGGGCGGCGGGCGACGTCAAACACCGCTTCCAATGGACCGAGCCCATCGCCTTTTCACCGCACGATCCCAGGACGATGTACTTTGCGGGCGAAGTGCTGTTCAAGACCACCGATAGCGGCATGAGTTGGACGATCATCAGTCCCGACCTCACGCGCAACGACAAGTCAAAACAGGTGGCCTCAGGCGGTCCGATTACCAAGGACAACACAGGTGTCGAGGTCTACGACACGATCTTCTCGGTGGTGGAATCGCCGGTGCAGAAGAACCTCATTTGGGCAGGGACCGACGACGGATTGGTTCAGTTGACTCGCGACGGTGGCGCAAACTGGGAGAACGTCACCCCTAAGGCCATGCCGGATTGGGGCACGGTCAGCATGATCGAGGCTTCCTCGCGCGACGCCGGAACCGCGTATCTAGCGGTCGAACGCCACAAGTCTGACGATTTCGCACCCTACGTCTTCAAGACGACAGATTTTGGGAAGACTTGGACCAAACTCATAGCGGGCCTTCCGGCGAACGATTATGTCCATGCGGTGAGAGTCGATCCGAGGCGTCCGAATCTGCTTTTCGCCGGAACCGAACAGGGTGTGTACATTTCGTTCGACGATGGCGCGCACTGGCAGCCGCTGCAACTGAATCTGCCCGCATCCCCTGTAAACGATCTGGTGATCAAGAACACTGACCTTGTGGTTGCAACCCACGGGCGCAGCTTCTGGGTGCTGGATGGCATCACTCCGCTTGAACAATACCAAGATTCGATTCCGCAGCAGGAAGCCTACCTGTTTACGCCTGCGGTTGCGAGTCATACGGTCTTTCGTGGTTCCTTTTTCGCCGCTGGCGGCAATGTCGGGAAGAATCCTCCTGCAGGCGCCGTGATTGATTATTGGTTGAAGACTTCGCTGAAGAAACCTGACCAGCCGAAGAACGAGGCTGCAAGCGCAGGGGTAGCTGCCGCGAAAAGTGAAGCCACTCCGGCATCCTCCACCGAAACCAAGAAGCCCGATACCGACGAACCCCCGAAGATCACGATCGAGATACTTGATTCCTCCGGCAAGGTCATCCGGAAGTATCCCAAGAAAGAAGAGTCCGCCAGCGACGACGAAGAAGATTTCTTCAGCCGCGATCGTAATGCGGGCAGCCTGCCAGCGGATGCGGGCCTGAACCGCTTCGTGTGGGACCTTCGCTACGAGGGAGCAACGAAAGTGCCAAAAGCGCCGCTCTGGGGTGGCAACACTGACGGTCCAGAGGCACTGCCCGGCACCTATCAAGTACGGTTGACCGTGCTGGGAAAAAGCTATGCCGCGCCGCTTGAGATCAAGGCCGATCCACGTCTGAAGATAAGCCAGGAAGACATGGCCAAACAGTTCGATCTGCTTTTGAAGATTCGGGACAAAGTCACGGAAACGGACGATACCATCATTCAGATTCGCGATGTTCGCGAGCAGATCAATGCGATTAACACGCGCCTGAAGAGCGACCCCCGCGCAAAGATCATTGCCGACGCCGGTAAGAACCTCGATACGAAGATGACGGTGGTGGAAGAGGCGCTCATCCAGACCAAGGCAAAGAGCGGCCAGGATGTCCTCAATTTCCCAGTTCGGTTGAACAACCACCTGGTTGCGCTGAGCGGCGTGGTGGGCAGCGCTGACTCGGCTCCCACGAAGCAATCCTACGAAGTATTCGATATGCTGAACAAGGATATCGATGAACAATTGACAAAGTGGAAGGACATCGTCTCTAGCGACCTGGCGGCATACAACACGCTGGTGAAGCAGCAAGAGGTTCCCGCACTCATAGTGAGGCAACCGGAAGCGGGAAAATGACGGAGCGCGCTCCAACCGAAGATCCGTAGCGCTCTTTCAACCATTAGAGCTTCTACTATTTCCGGATCGCGCGTGATCTATTCGGAATGGAAGTTGCGACATCCCGAAAAAACTTGTAACCGGGTCAGTCCTCGCTTTCACGTAAACTGAATTTCCTTTGAAAACTTTGGGGCACATTCTGGCGCGGTATACGGCGTGGATTCTGCATCTGCTCGCACCGCTCGGAGTTTGGGGAGTATTCGCGATTGCGTTCGCGGATTCCGCGCTGCTGGGCATGCCCGTGGATGCGATCGTGGCGTTCTATGTTTACCAGGATCATAGGGGGCTGTTGTTTTATGTGTTAATGGCGTCGCTCGGGTCAGCGCTGGGGAGTATCCCGCTGTATGTGATTGGGTACCAGGGCGGCGAAAAAGTCTTGCGCAAGCGGATTTCTGAGGAGCGCTTTCTGCGGATCCACCAGTCGTTCGAGCGGCATGAATTTTGGGCGCTCATGTTTCCGGGAATGTTGCCGCCGCCGATGCCGTTCAAAATTTTTGTGCTGGCAGCGGCGGTGTTCGAGATGAGGTTCCGCGATTTTATGGCGGCGATTTTTGCGGGAAGGTTTGTCAGGTTTATGGCGCTGGGTTTGTTGACGTTATGGTTTGGGCCGCAAGTGGTGGGATTGGTGGCCACGTTGTTCCGGCGACATATTCTTTGGGTGCTGGGCGCGGTTGCCGCGGGAGTGGTGGCGTGGCTGGTGTTGCGGGGTCGGGGACACAGAAAGTCATCCCTGGGAAGCTAAAGCGCGAGTCCCTTAAAGCGTATCGCTGCACAGAGAGCGCTGCACCATCCCAAGTCATATCTCACAAAAACATGCGTCATCTCGCTGCGCTCGACGGGACAGCCGAGGGCGGCTGTCCCCACCCAAAACTTTTAAGCGGCGGCGATGTGATCGTTTGATTTTTGGAAGCGACCGGCGAGCGAATGCAGGATCACGGGCGTCGCGAACATGGCGGCGGTGAAGAGTAAGTCGCCTTCGACGGCGCGGCGGAAGAAAGGCAGGCCGGCGGCATAGCAGGTGATCAGTCCGGCGAACGTCATCGGATACAGGTCTCCCCATGCGGCCCAGACGGCGAAGTTACTGACCAGGAAAAATACAATCGATCCGCCCAGGGCGGAGCCCATGATCTTGAGGGCTCCGGAATTTTGGCGCAGCGTGGTGCCGAGCCATAACATGCCGGCGTACCAGGCGAAGGTAACGAAGTGATCCCAGGTGAAAGGATAGCGGTAGAACAGCGTGGTCAGAATCACGTCCGAGGCGGCTAGCAGAGCCAGGGGCAGCCATAAGTGGCGCCGCGGACCGCGGGCGCCGAAGAATAAGAGCGAGGCTCCTACGGGAGTGAACGCGAAGGGATGAGGCAGAAATCTCACGGCGACGGCGATGATGACGAATAGATAAGCGAGCATAGGAACCTCGGGAGACGCAGAAGTTATTGTCGGCGTTGGAGTGCAGCGGCGTCAAGGGTTTGTCGGCTTTCGAGAAATTGGCTAGGGTTCGGGAACGGTTACGCGCTTTGAGGCGGGGCCATAGACGTCGCCGACGACGCGAAGATTGCGGTCGAGCCGGACGCCGGCGCCGAGGGCTCTGCGTGATCCGCCGCGGCTGAGCAGGCTGGGCAATTGCACGAAGCGGAGATCCTGGAAGTCGACGATATAACCTTGCTGGGGTGAGTCGAGTGTTTCAGTTTGGGTGATGGGATATTGAGCCCAGTCGAGGTAGACCCGTCCAAGATAGGAACGCTTGGCGGCCAGGGTAATCGGCGTTTCTTCCGGTTTGTAAAGTACTTGAAGTTTGTCTTCGGGATCGACTTCAGGACCGAGCGAATCGACGGGGGCTAGGACGAAGAAATTCGTGGTTTCGATTACTCCATACCAGTGGAAAGGATTCGCCAGTCCGGGATAGGCGGAGGCTCTGACCGGGTCGGCGCCGTTGTAGGTGCGGGCTTCGAGGGCATTGACGGCGAGGCGGTGTTCGTAGTCGCGCACCATCCAGAGGACCACGACGGCGACGAGGGCGAGCGTGGCGGCGAGCCAGCCGCGTGGGCCGCGTGGGCGGACGCCGATTTCTCTATCGATTAGCGAGAAGAGAGATGGGGTTATCAATCCGAGCAGGAGAAAAGTGAACATGATGGGCTCGAAGATGAAGACGATGTCCCAGGAGTACCACTTTTCGGAAAATGGCCAGAACGGACGGACGCCGTAATTGTTGGTGAAGTCGAGCAGGATGTGGCTGAGGCCGGCAATGCAGGCGTAGAGGAAAAGCAATCCCCAACGCGGGGGAAGGTTTGGATTTTTCAGTTTGCGGCGGCGGATGCGCCAGATGAGATAGACGAAGCCGACGACCACAGCGGCGTCGAGTGGAACGCCGAGGAATGAATGGGTAAAGCCGCGATGATGGGCGAAGCCAAAAGCGGGGCCGCCGATTCGGCTGAGCACATCGAGGTCTGGGGCTTCGGCGGCGAGCGTGAGCGTGAGCGTGGCTAGCGCGGTCTTGCGGTTGAGTCCGGCGCGTCCCAGGCAGGCGCCGGTCAGGAAGTGGGTGACGGGTTCCAAGCGGTCAAAAAGGATTCTATGGGGATGGAGGAAGAAATGCCAATGGCGGGAAATTACGGTAGTGGGAGTTTTCGCGGTGGAACATTCTGATTCAGGCGAAAAAAGTTATTCGGATCATAGTGTGTCTTAACGGCGACCATACGCTCCCATCGTTCCTGATAAGCCTCGGGCACTCGATCCTGCTCATCGCCGCTCATGAAATTTATGTAAACCCCCGGTTTCATGGCCGGTCGAAGCTGGTTGAAGAGTTCGCGAATCCAAGAAATATTGCCGGCATCGCCGGACGCATCCGACCAGTTCGCCAGCAAATTCATGATGAAAGGAGCGCTGCGATCGCCGAAGGCGGTATCGTTCGCGGCGATCCGCGCCGCCGCGCCACCAAGATAGGCAAGCTCAATCTGGGTTTCCGATGAGGGCATGGTGGCAACTGCCTCCACCATGCAATCGATGCTGCTGTCGTCGAGATAAGTGAAATAACCCGATTTGGTGTAATAGCGCCGGCCATGGGGGAAATCGGAATCCGCCATGGTTTGTAAATTTAAGAACGACACAATTTTGCTGCTCACGGAATCCGGATTACACATGGAAAGCGCGCGTTGCAAATAGGAACGCCCAGCTTCCGGGTCACCCGTCCAAATCAAAGAACTGCTGGCCACTGGCCGTCCGCGAAGCGCTGTCGGTACCTTCTTTGCACGCGGGGCAACGCGCAGATCAATGTTCCACTTCAAGTCGAGTGGAGCTTCGGCCATGAAGTCTCTCCAGCATTCAAGAAGCCGGCGAATATCAGCCTCGGGAGACAGTCCTTCAGCGAGCACCACAGAAGTGAGCGGATGGAGTTTCAATTCGAATTCTGTCACCACTCCGAAGTTGCCGCCGCCTCCACGCAGAGCCCAGAATAAATCCGGATTCTCTTTTGCGTTGCAGCGTTCGATGGAACTATCCGCCGTTACGAGAGTGAACCCCTCGACGTTATCGCATGACAATCCAAAACGCCGGGTGAGCCATCCGGTCCCTCCGCCCAGGATCAGACCGGAAGCGCCAGTATGGGAGACGACGCCCGACGGAAAAACCAATCCTGCCTTTTGCGTTGCGGTATCAATCGATCCCAACAGACAGCCGCCTGCGATCCGCGCCCGGCGGGCTTCGGGATCAACCGTAACCTGGCGCATTCTCGATAGGTCAATCACCATGCCGCCATCGCACGTGCTAAACCCTGCAAGGCTGTGCCCTCCGCAACGAACGGCGGTAAGAATTCCAGTCTCAGAGGCCGCTCGGATTGCGTTTTGCACGTCGCTGACATCTGAGCAGCACGCGATAAGGCCTGGCGTGCGAGCGACCATGCCATTCCAAATGGCACGCGCGTCTTCGTAGCCGCTCGCACCGGGGCGCAGCAGATCGCCTTTGAATCGCCGGTAGAGCGAAGAGTAAACCTCCTCGCTGGCTTCGACCATCTTGTGCTCTCCTCGGAGAACGTGCTCTTAAGTCTTGCGCCGCCGGCCTCGCAGGTAGACGAGCGAGATCAACCCTAAGAAAACAGAAAACGCTGGAACCGACCACTGCAATCCGTCGACAAAGAAGGTTGTAATTGAAATCGCCAGCAGCAACAGAATACCGACCACGGTGAAAAACGGATGCCACCGCAGACGCATGGGCAAACTCATTAGCCTCTCGCACGTGATGGCTTTGCGAAAACCAAGGTGCGTGTTGAGAATCACCAGCCACACGAAAAGCATTCCGGCGACCGCGGTCCCGTAAAGCATGAGAAAAGCATTCTTCGGGGCGAAGATGGCCAGCAGAATAGCTGCGATAATCCCTGCGGTTGAAGCCAGCAGCGCGCGGTGCGGAACTCCGTTACGGCCCACCTTGCCCATCCATTCGGGGGCATACCCTCCTCGGCCCAGAGAAAAAAGCATGCGAGTGGAAAGGTAAAGATTGGTATTCACGCTCGAGAGTGCGGCCGTGAGCACGACGAAGTTCATAATCGCAGCCGCGAAAGGTATATGCGCCGCAGCGAACGCGGTTACAAAAGGACTGCCAGAAATCGCGGACGAACTGCTGGTCTGGTTCCACGGGACCATCGTCACCATAATCGCAATCGCCAGCACATAGAACAAAATGAGCCGCCAGACAATGCTCCGCATGGCGTGCGGAATGGTAACTTCCGGATGCTGGGCTTCTCCGGCAGTGACCGCGATAATTTCCACCCCCATGTAACTGGTGACAGTTATCGTGAGCGAAAGCCAGACGCCTTTCCATCCCGCTGGAAGAAATCCTCCGTGCTGAGTTAAATTGGCCAAGCCAATTGCGCTCCGGGAACCAACGCCAAGAATCAAAGATAGTCCAACAACAATGAAGGCAATGATGGCAGCCACTTTTATCATCGCGAACCAATACTCAAATTCACCCAGGCGGTTGACCTGCATGGAATTGAGCGCCACCAGAGCGGCCGAGATCAACACCACCCAAACCCATTGCGGAACATTCGGAAGCCAAAAAGAAATGTAGATGCCGGCGGCCGTGACTTCGGCGCCGATGGCGATGATCTGCGCGGCTCCGTAGGTGGCTCGAACCGAAAACCCCGCCCAGGGGTTTAAGTATTTCTCCGCGTAAACTCCGAATGCGCCGGCGACTGGATGGACGACCGCCATCTCCGCCAGCGCATAGGACATGATCAGGGCAATGCCTGCTCCCAGAAGGTAGGACAGGATGACGGCGGGTCCAGCGAGACGAATGGTTACACTGCTGCCCAAGAACAAACCGACGCCGATGGCGCCCCCAATCGCCATCATGGTGAGCTGCCTTTGGCCCAAGCGGCGGTGGAGACCGTCCACTTCCGGCGTCGGAGACGGCTTCTCACCGGCAAGCGTGGCCTCGACCGCTGAACGTTGTTGGGCTGAGCGTTGTTGGGCTGAACGTCGCTGATCAGTCATAGCTGCCAACACGGGCAGGGTTAGGATCAAGGACCATCAGATCGATATTCTTCTTGAGAACTTCTACGACTGCCTCCACATCGTCCATCGTGTTGTACACATGGAACGATATCCGCAAGCCGTCGTGACGGTTCGATGCGACGATGCCGCTTTCAGCGAGCTTCTGGACCAATGAGGTCGAATCCTTGCACTGCAATACCACCAGCGGCCCCGCGCTATCAGCGGGTGTTTTGGCGCGAATGTCCAGATCGCTGGCGCAGCTCAACAGCGATTGCGCGAGGCTTTTGATGTGCGCGGCCACATTCTCCATGCCGATTTCTTGCAGCAGTCGGAATCCGGGCACGGCCGCATATACATTGGGTACGGAAGGGGAGCCTGACTCGAATCTTCGCGCGGTGGGAGACAGATCGATACGTTGAGGATCGAAGGCGAACGGATTTGCTTGCGCAAACCATCCGGTGACCGTGGGAACCAGTGATGAAATGAGTTCTTTGCGCACGTACATGAAAGCGAGGCCGGGAGGGCCGAGCAGATATTTGAGAGTTCCGGTTACAAAAAAATCCAGGTCCAGGGCTTTCACGTCGACTGGACGGGTTCCGCAGTCCTGGTAGTCGTCGAGCATTACGAGAGCGCCGGAGTTGTGGGCGATTCGCTTGATGGCGTTTACCTCGGAACGAAATCCGTTCTTGAAACAGACGTGGGTGAGCGGCACGATGAGCGTATTGCGGTCTATCGCCCTTTCATAATTGACAGCCGGAATGCAATTGCCTTCTGCCTTTACAAAGTTCACCTCGGCGCCACGCACGCGCTGTGCGAGCCAGACATGACCCATGGTGGGAAACTCGAACTCACCCATCACGACTTTTTTTCGTTCCCGGAAATTCAGAGCGCTGGCAACGCTATTGATGCCCGCCGAGGCGCTGGTCACGATGGCAACCTCATCCGGGCTGGCGTGGATGAATTGAGCAAAGGCGGTTCGCGCCTGCTCATAGCGGTTTACCCACGTCTCCCACGGCGAGCCTTGCTCGTGCCAACTTGCGATGTACTCCTCCAGACCGGCCTGGACGGCATCTGACAGCGCTCCCTGGGAGCAGGTGTTGAGATAGATTTTGCGCCGGAAAATACTAAAGCGAGAACGAATCTCCTGGACTTGCTTTTCGGTCAGCATAAGATTCTTCTTGAGCGTTGTAGACCTACTTGCGCGTGATTTCAGCCAGCACGCTTCCGAACCGGCGAACCTCTTCCACAGTGTTGTAGTGCACGAGCGACGCTCTGACTGCTCCGCTCTCCTGGGTAAGGCCTAATCGCCGCATCAGCCGCGGCGAATACATGTGGCCGTCGCGCACGCCGATATTTTTTCTCGCGAGTTCTTCGGCGACTCTTGCCGGAGGAATACTCGGCAAGTTAAAGCAGAGCGTTGGTACTCGTTCGCCAACGCGCTTTTCATCGGCCACACCGTAGACGACCGCGCCGAGACCCTCCAGCACCCGAAGCATTTCGAGCGAAAGCGATTCTTCGTGAGCGCGGATTTTCGCGAATGCACGTTGCAGAGCGGCCCGCCTCGAAGCCGGTCTCCCGGTTTCATCGTTTTGCGGCATGCTCCCGCCCAGGGTTTCCAGGTAGCGTACAGCAGCGTCCATGCCGGCTACGTTTTCGTAAATGAAAGTGCCCGCTTCAATTTTCCCGGGGGGCTCGTCGGGGATGAAATCCTCACGGAAGGTTGGCAGCTTGTCCAGCAGTTCGCGGCGCCCCCAAAGAAATCCCATGTGGGGTGCGAAAATCTTGTAACCCGAACACACCAGGTAATCGCAATGGAAGGCTTGTACATCGATCAGTCCGTGCGGGCCATAATGCACGGCGTCGAGAAAGATTTCGGCACCGACCGCGTGCGCCACTCTTGCTGCCGCGGCGACATCCACGATCGAGCCGATGGCATTCGAAGCAAGGGTACATGCGACCAGGCGCGTCTTCGACGACATCAGAGCGACGAGGTCATCTGCGTGCAGATTGCCATCGTCTCTCATCTTCCACCATGAGAATTTCGCGCCATTCCGTTCCAACGCCAGCCAGGTGGCGATATTAGATTCGTGGTCCATATCCGTCACGACAATCTGGTTCCGCTCACCAAGCGTTTGCCCTATCGCCAAACTTACGAGTCGAATAAAGGAAGTGGCGTTCATGCCAAAGGCGATTTCGCTCGCATCGCGGGCATTCACCAAATCAGCGACGCTCTGCCGCGCGCGCGCAATTGTCTCGTCCACTTCACGGCTCTTGGCATAGCGCCCGCCTCGCTGCACATTGCACTCGACGAGGTGATGATTCACCGCGTCCAGCACGATTTGTGGAACCTGCGCGCCCGCTGCGTTGTCGAAAAAGATGAATTCCGGCGAGCGAGCCAGTGCGGGAAAAGCAGCTCGAATAGTCTCCACGGGAGGGTTGGTATGCGACCCGAAATCGATCTCGGGATGGAGAACACCTTGGGATTCGACCTGCAAGCTCTTGCTCCTGAATAGGTTTGAAAAGCCAGCCCCGCCGTCTCGCGGAATGAGCAGCGCCCAACCTATACCCCGCCGCAGCACGCGTCAAGAGCGCGCTTTCCGTCTTTGAGGATAGAATATGTTCGCTTCGTTTGCAGGGATAAAGGGATAAACAGAGGATCATGATGTCCACAGCCGCGAGCGACGCGGTGTGGCAGGAGCCGACCTCGATGGCAGGAATATGCCCGTATCTTTAACCAACTCCAAGCTGATCTTTGACGCCTTGAAGGAATGCGACATCCGCATGGTCTCAGCCCTGCCGGAAACCTGGTTGGTCCATCTCATCCGATTGGCGGATGATGATCCGGAGATGACTCTGGTACGCCTGGCGAAAGAGGAGGAAGCTGTCGGCGTCTCGGCTGGAGCATACTTTGCCGGAGTGAAGTCTGCCATGCTGATGCAGAACCACGGTTTTTTGGCATCCATAAACGGTATCGTCTCCCTCGCACATCTGTACAAAATTCCTCTGCTGATGCTCATCAGCTACCGCGGCTCTTTTGGCGAACGCGACCCGTGGCAAACGCAAGGCGGCAACGTCACCGAACCGCTTTTGCGGGCGTTGGGCATCCCTTACTCTTTTCTCGATGCTGTGGAGACCGTCAAAAAGCGCATCCGGCAGGCGCAGACCCTCGCCGAAAGCAGTTTGCAGCCGGTTGCCCTGCTTTTGACGCGTGACCTGATGTGGGAGGAATGATGCTGCGCCTTGAATGTCTCCGGTCGATTTATTCGGAACTGCAGAATTGTCTGGTCGTCACCATCATGGGCGCAGTCGCGGCTGAGTTGCAGTCCCTGGGGCACCGTCCTAATTTCTTCTACCTGCAACATGCGATGGGACTGGCCTCGTCCATGGGATTGGGACTGGCTCTGTGCCTGCCGGAACAACAAGTAATTGTCATCGATGGCGATGGCTCACTGTTGATGAACCTTGGCAGTCTTAGTACCATGGCGCGGTATCGTCCCAAGAAACTGGTCCATGTTGTTTTCGACAACGAAAGCTTGCTCTCAGTCGGCGGTTTCCCGACAGCGACCAGCACGGGTACGGATCTGGAAGGAATCGCCCTTGCCTCCGGCATTCCGCGAGTGGCCACCGTCCGTAGTGTGGAAAGTCTTAAAGCCGCCGTGACTGACGCTGTGCGGGGCAGCGAACTGACAACTATCATCGCCAAGGTCGAAGCCACGGGCCCCGCCGCCTATGTCACTGACCTGTCGTTGCTGGAGAATCGGTTTCAATTTCGCCGTCATGTTCAGTCGCTCAAGAAGCGCTAAAGATCGGATAGCGCTATTCGGATTCTGATCGAGCGGAGGATGGTGCCGAACGCAAAGTTTGTGAGGTACTCCAATGTCTNNCAGCCTTTGAGTCCGCAGACGCCTTTGCTGCCATTGCCGCCACAGTTCAACAACACGCCTGCATTCAAGATATGGGAGTTGTCGCGCTACGATGAGCGCGGTCCCGCCTGGTATTGGAATGCGTTTGAGACCGGCGAGCACACCGGGACCCATTTTGATGCTCCAGTCCACTGGGTCTCTGGAAAGGACCTTCCGGACAACACCGTGGACCGTATCCCGCCGAAGAAATTTGTCGGTCCGGCCTGCGTGGTTGACGTCAGTGCGGAGGTGGGAAAAAACCCAAACTATCTGCTGACCATGAAGCGCATCCGACAGTGGGAAGAGCGGTATGACCGTATTCCGGCGGGCGCATGGGTTCTCTTGCGTACAGACTGGTCGAAGCGGACAGACCCCAAGGAATATATCAACCTAAAGGAGAATGGACCCCACACTCCGGGATTGGCCAAGGAAAGCTCTGCCTTTCTCGCCCAGGAGCGAGACGTGCTAGGCCTCGGCGTGGAGACGGTCGGGACCGATGCCGGTCAGGCCGCCACCTTTGATCCACCCTTCCCCAACCACTATCTCATGCACGGCAGTGGCAAGTTTGGGCTGGCTGGGCTGTCCAACCTTGATCAGCTTCCGCCGACGGGTGCGATCGTTATCGCCGCGCCGCTGAAAATCGTTGGCGGCTCCGGTAGTCCTCTGCGGGTCATCGCCATCACACCCTGAAGCTCACTTCTGAGAAAACCTTTCGAAACGATCAGCCAGGAGGCGACTCTGAATCCTTCTGGGCCTGGAGCTCGCGCAATTTGAATCGCTGCAATTTGCCCGTGGCAGTTTTGGGAAGTTCGGAGACAAACTCGATCCACCGCGGGTGCTTATATGCCCCGATCCTTTGCACGACCCAGTCCTGCAACTCGCGGACGAGTTCGTTGCTGGCGTGGAAACTTGGATTGAGTACGACGTAGGCTGCCGGCTTCGTTAGTTTGCTTTCATCGTCGCGCGCGATCACGGCCGCTTCACGAATTGCCGGGTGCGCGATCAGAGCGCTCTCGACCTCGGGGGGACTGAGCCAGCGGCCATTCACCTTGAATAAGTCATCGGCGCGCCCGACGTACCAGAAGTACCCATCCTCATCCTGGTAGTACTTGTCTCCGGTCCGGAACCAATGACCCTCAAAAGTATCTTGGGACTTCTCATGCTGGTTCCAGTAAGCGGCGCAGGTAGAGTCCCCCTTGATCAAAAGACTGCCGATTTCCCCGGGAGCCACCGGGCTGCCATCGAGGTCGACTATCTTTGCCTCGTACCCTGGGATTATTTTCCCGCTGGATCCAGGACGCACCTCTCCCGGCCGATTGGAGATTACCATTTGCAGGGTTTCGGTAGAGCCCAGGCCGTCCAGGATTTCGATGCCAAAGCGCTGTTTGAACCGCTCAAACAAGGGACTGGGAAGAGATTCGCCCGCCGAAATAGCATGGCGTACGCTAGACAGATCAAACTCCACTCCACTCTCAGATTTGTGCGTCAGCAAGGCCGCATAATTCGACGGTACAGAAAAGAACAGCGTCGGCTGGTAGCGTTCGATATCAGCGAAAATCCCGGCCGGAGTCGGGCGTGCCGGCGAGAGGATGGTCGTAGCTCCGCAGCCCAGAGGAAAATAGCCGGCATTGCCCAACCCGTAGGCGAAAAATAATCGAGCCACGCTGTAACAGCGGTCCTGCTCAGTCATTTGCAGAATGCCTTTGGCATACAACTCAGTACACACCACCATGTCGTGATGAAGGTGTATGCACCCCTTCGGGGCTCCCGTACTTCCCGAGGAGTAAAGCCAGAAGGCTACGTCATCTTTATTAGTGGGCGCTGGCTCCAGTTCCGGAGTCGCTGCCGCCATGAGGTCTGACAAATTAAGGTGGCCAGGCTTCGATTCACCAACGACTACAATCTTCCGCATGTATCTGAGTCGATTTCCTGGTATTAGTTGAACCAGCGGCAATAAGGTTTCATGCACCAGGAGAACGCGTGCGCGCGTGTCGTTGAAAAGATATGCGTACTCGTCCGGTCTCAAGAAGGTGTTAGTGGGCACGGCGACCGCGCCGATCTTGATAATCCCGAAGAAGCAGGACAGAAAGTCAGGACTGTCCGGGAGCAGGAGAACAACCCGCTCCTCCCGCCGCACACCAAGTTGGCGAAGCGCATTGCCCGTCCGGTTGGTTCGATCGAGCAGTTGTTGATAGCTTATCTGCTCATCACCGCTCTCAATGGCAATCTTGCTTCCCCTGCCTTCGAGGACGTTACGATCCACGAAATAGGCTGCGGCATTGAATGTCTCCGGCAGAGTGATCAAGGGTGGTGCCACTTTCTCGATTAGAGTTTCAGAATCGGTTGCGGAGTATAGCATGGCGGCACCCGCTCATTATTGCGATCCGCGTGGAATGGGTTCAGCCCAGTATAAGAATTATTACAGTCTGCAACCAGAGTCCGTCATACCCGCGACAAGAGCGCCGCTTTCACGCGATCGGCGTGAATGGCGACCGGCAAACCAAATGGGCTCAATACAAAACTATCTATCTATGCGACAGTATCGTTAGCGCGTCTGCGGCCATCGTGATTTCTGCGGGGAGTATGCCGAGAAGTTCGCCGTCTGCCTCGACGTAAATTCTTGCTTGAGGCGAATCGTTCGCAGTAGGTAAGTATTGGCAGATTGCTCTGCTGACGTGGGCTAGATCGATGCCGGGCACGCGCCAGTGCCGGCCGAGGAGTGAGCGGGTGACGTAGGAAAGATAGGCGATGCGGCTGGCGGTGCGGCAGAGGATGAGGCGGAGATCGTTGCGGTTGAGTGATGCGCCGGGAGCGAACTCCCGCAGCACTCCGCCGAAATGGCGGATGCGGACACCAAGAAGTTCGGTGAGAGTGGCGCGTTGCGGATGGTCCAAGCCGGTTTCGGTGTACTCCACCTGAAAGCGCGTCATGGCATACGTGAACCAGAGATTCCATGCCTTTGCGTAATAGGCGGCTATGCCCAGGCGATGCTTGGTTCCGGAGTGGAGTTTATAGAAGAGGTGGGCGTCGACTCCGACGCCGGCGGCGACGATGAAGTAGCGAGTGCCGGGCTTCCCTTCGAAATCCTGGTATTGAATACGGCCCAGCGCTATGCGGCGCGGCTTCGAAATAAGAGCCGACTTCGCTGCGCCGGCGATATTCATGGGCAGGCCGAGATCGTGGGCGAGCGCGTTGGCTGTGCCCATGGGAAGAACCGCGAGCGCGACGCCGGTGGTGGCCAGCACCTGGATGATGTTGTGGATGGTGCCGTCGCCGCCGCAAGCGAAGACGGTGTCATATCCAGCCAGTACGGCTTGGCGGGCCATTTCTTCGGCATGGGCGGGGGAATGAGTGAGGATCAGGTTCGCCTCGACGTCGGCGTTTCGGAGCAAGGCGAGCACGGAATCTAATTCCGCCTGACGCCGCTTGTGACTGCCACCGGAATCGGGGTTATAAAGCAAAGCTGCTTTGCGCATGGACGGATCGAAGATGGATTGTACTTTGAAGCTGAGCGATTTTGTGTGAATTGATACCAGTCGTGGCTATCGCTGTTGAGTCTGATCTTTGCGAATCGAGTAGACCAAGTGCGGGAGGTTCGCCCGCATGACTTCTTTCCATACATTCATGCCGATTTTCTCTGCCACGCGGCGCGAAGGCCGGTTCTCCGGACGAATGATTGAGACCAGGCGGTCTGCATAACGGGAGAATCCGAAGTCGCGACAGGCGCGGGCGGCTTCCGTCGCCAAACCCTGACCCCAATGATCGCGGCGGACGTGGTAACCAATCTCGACTTCATTCGCGCCGTCTACGTCCTGAACGGTTAGGCCACAGTCGCCGATGAGTTCGCCGGTTGACTTCAGAATCATTGCCCAGAGGCCGTGGCCGTCTTTTGCGTAGCGATAACGGTTGCGGGCGATCCAGTTTTCGACACCTGCGCGATCAAAGGGAGCGGGATAGAAGCGCATGGTTTCTGGATCGGAGAGGACGCGAGCCAAACCGTCTGCATCCTCTGGAGAAAACTCGCGGAGGACTAGGCGTAGGGTCTCGAGGATTGGCATGGCGTGCGAGGGTGCTTTCGTGATCCCGTCTCCGACTATAATCTGCGCGATGGCTTCCCCGAACAAAGATGTTGGCAAAAAGATTGAGGCGCTTCGCGAGAAAATCCGGCGCCACGAATATTTGTATTACGTCCTCGACCAGCCGGAGATCAGCGATGCCGACTTCGACAAGCTGATGCGGGAGCTGAAGGATCTTGAGGCTGAGCATCCCGAATTGCTCACGGCGGATTCTCCTACGCAGCGAGTGGGCGGAAAGCCGCGCGAAGGCTTTGTCAAAGTGCGGCATTCTTCGCCAATGTTGTCGCTCGACAATACTTACAACGAGGAAGAACTGCGCGACTGGGAGCGGCGCGTGCATGAATTGAGCGGCCGCAGCGATGTGGATTATGTTTGCGAACTGAAGCTGGACGGCATGTCGCTGGCGTTGATTTATGAGGATGGGAAGCTGGTGCGGGGGATCACGCGCGGCGACGGAACGGTGGGCGAGGACGTGACGCTTAACGTGCGCACGGTGCGGTCGGTGCCGCTTTCAATTTCAAAAGAAAAGCTGAAGAAGGCGGGCATCCCGGCGGATTTCGAAGTGCGCGGCGNNNGCGGAACGCCGCATGGACTACTTCCCCTATATTTTGCTCGAGAACGGGCGTACCTATTTTGATCATCACTCGAAAACGCTGGACGCGCTCGATGCCGCCGGTTTCAAGGTCAATCCAACTCGCAAACTGGTTCATAGCATGGAGGAAGTATGGGAATTCATCCAGCAGTGGGCGGGGAAACGCGAGTCGCTGGCGTACGAGATTGACGGCATCGT
>PLUI01000148.1:0-177 GCA_003164855.1 Acidobacteriaceae bacterium | reverse complement strand
GATGGCAGGTTGGCCGGACAGGCAAACTTACGCCCGTCGCTGAACTCGTTCCAGTTGCCATCGGCGGGACCACCGTTCGGAACGCGACTCTTCATAACATGGACGAAATCCAACGCCTGGGCATCAAAATCGGCGATTGGGTGCAAGTGGAGCGGGGCGGCGACGTGATTCCGAAAG
>PLUI01000091.1 GCA_003164855.1 Acidobacteriaceae bacterium | reverse complement strand
ATGGGGTTCACTCGCACGCAGATCGGGATTGCTGTCGGCGTTGGCGCGCTGCTGGTATTTGGATTTCTCGGCTACATCTGGTGGCTGAGCAATCAGGGGCCGGTGCTGGCGCGGTCCGACGACCATGATCCTTTGACCGGCCTGCCCGTCAGTATCCGGATGAATCCGTTGCGCGATCGGACGATTGAGCACAGCGCTAATAAATTTCTGCACGAACTGCGCGACGGCCACTGCGATCAATTGCTCTCCGAGTGGGAGCACGACTACCGCAAGAAGTACGCGCACTTCATCTGCGACTCCGAAGCCCAGCATCCGCTTCTTTCCTGGGAGTTGGCGGAGTGGGAGGACGCACCACCTTTGACGATCCTTCACTACCGCGGCAAGCGCCGTTACGGACCCATTCAGCCAGGCACCTACCAGGAACTCTTCACCGTCACTGCCGAGAACAAGGACGGGCAGTGGGTTGTGACTAAGTACGACGCGATGTACTGAAAAACAGTTCCCAGCCGCCAGTTCCCAGTTTCCAGTTTCCAACGCATATACAGGACTGCTTCGTCTTCTCTGTGTCTCCGTGCCTCCGTGGTAAAACCTATTCATGCCCTCGCCCGCTGAGCGTGAAGCCTCCGCTGCCCGGAACATTTACGCCTTCGGCATTACGTCTTTCCTGAACGATGTGGCTACGGAAATGGCGTATTGGGTGCTGCCGGCGTTTCTGGCGACTTTGGGGGCGGGACCGGCGCAGCTGGGATTGATCGAGGGCATCGCGGAAAGTGTCGCGTCGTTCTCGCAGCTTTTTTCTGGATATCTCGCCGACCGCATCGAGCGCCGCAAGCCAGTCGTGGTCGCGGGATATTTTATAGCGAACGCAGTCAAGCCGCTGCTCGCGGTGGTGACAGCCTGGCCGCAGATTTTGCTGATTCGCTTTAGTGACCGGCTCTCGAAAGGCTTTCGGGCTGCGCCGCGCGATGTGATGGTTGCCGAGTCGGTACCGAAGAACCGTCTGGGTTCGGCCTACGGCCTGATTCAGTCGATGGATTCCGCCGGGGCGATTGCCGGGCCGCTGATCGCACTGATGATGCTCTCGCGCTTCGGGATTCGAAGCGTGTTCTGGGCGGCAGGTGTTCCGGGAGCATTGTGCGTGCTAGTGGCATGGGCCGTCATACGCGAAACTAAAGGGCGCGGCAAGGATTCGGACACGAGCGGCGCCGAAAAATTACACGCCCAGGAGAATAGCAAGATTATTTCCCCAGCATTGAAAAGCAGTGGCGTGAAGCTTCCAGCGAGCTTTTACCTTGTGCTCATCGCGGTGACACTTTTTTCTCTGGGCAATTCGAGTGACATGTTTTTGGCTTTGCGGGCGCAGAGCGTTGGAATCAGGGTGGCCCTCGCGCCTTTATTAGGACTCGTCTTCAATATTACGTACACGCTCGCATCCTGGCCTGCGGGCTGGTTCAGCGATCACGTGTCGCGGCGGCTGGTTGCTTCCGTAGGCTATGTGATTTTCGCGGCTGTATATTTTGTCTTCGGGCGTGCGCCTTCGGCGCTGGCGATTTGGATTGCGATGGCGGTGTATGGCTTTTACTACGCCCTTACCCAGCCTGTGTTGAAAGCCTTGGTGGTCCAGAGCGTGGGCGAGCAGGTGCGCGGGCGGGCGCTGGGGATTTATTTTTTTGTAACCAGTTTTGCAACTCTTGCGGCAAGTTTGATCACCGGGGAACTGTGGAAGCTTTACGGTGCCAAGATTCCTTTTTACTTCTCCGCGGCGCTGGCGCTGGCCGCAGTGGCACTGTTGCAGTGTGGGAGGCGTGATCTGTAGCCTTTAGCGGCTTTGTCGGCTACGAGAGCCGCGGGCGATTATGTCGGAAGACTCCGGATGAATGACAGATATCAATTCTCAAATGCCTGACCGTGGTAAATCACCACGCGCCAGCCGTCTGGATCTTCGAACGTGTAGCTCTTGCCCTTCCAGTACGGGTTCTCGGCTTCGACCGGCTCATAACCGTGATCCTTCATCCTCTGTACGGCGGCTGCATAAACATTGTCTTCGGCAAAATAGAAAACCAGCAAGTTGTCTTTGGTGGGAGCGGGGCAGGGGCTTCCGCCAACAGCATGCGTGAATTCGAGATGAAATTGATCTACGGGACTGCCGAGCATGACGCCGGAATATCCCGAATGATTTTTGAAGTCAGCGATGATCCGTAGGCCCAGTCCGTCACGATAAAAACTAACCACTTCGTCGAGCTTGTCTGTAGGCCGGGCAACGCGGATTTGCATGATTGAATCTCGTTGCGTCGGATGCCGACGCCATCAGGGTTATTTAGCTTGGAAGGGATCGGCTGTAGTCACGGCTTAGTCCTCTTTCTCTCCAGGTCCAGTAAAAGTAAATGAGTATCTGGGCCAATATGCCTGCGCAAGTATCGAGGACCACATCCTGCCAACGGCCGGTTCGCGATGGAATGTAACTCTGGTGCCATTCGTCAAGGCTGGCCACGAGTGCAGTTCCAAGAAGGGCGATGGTTGCCCATCGGGGTGTCCAGTTCACGTCTGACATTGCAGGCAACGTGGCGCGCCACGCGCGGAAAAGCAGGATGCTCAAAATCGCGTAACCGACGACGTGGCCGCCCTTGCGAATATAGAAGTGCCAATGCTGAAAATGTTCCCAGTCCATGCCGAAGAGGTAATGCAGCACAGGATAGAGAATCCGGCTAGTGTTACTGGCAGAGAGTAGGGCGCTCGATTCAATGGCGATGACGATCAGCCAGAGGATCGCCGCGATCCACGCTTTAAGAAGATGGTGGCGGTCGGAGTTCAAATTTTCGGGTTACTCGATGGCATAGTTGGGAGCCTCGCGGGTGATCATGACATCGTGGACGTGGCTCTCGCGGAGTCCGGCGCCGCTGATGCGCACGAAGCGCGTTTTCTGCANNCCGACCATCTGGTGCACGATCATCGCGACCGAGCCGCGGTAGGGGACGCGCCCCTCAATGCCTTCGGGAACCAGTTTGCCCAGGCGATTGGATTCGCCGTTATCCTCAGAGACTGCGGCGGATGAATCGCCTTCCGTGCTCTGAAAATATCGTTCGGCGGAGCCTTGCGCCATAGCGCCGATCGAGCCCATGCCGCGATAGGACTTGAAGGAGCGGCCCTGGTACAGAATCAACTCGCCGGGGCTTTCGTCGGTGCCCGCGAACAGGGAGCCGATCATGACTGCACTCGCGCCCGCGGCCAGCGCCTTGGTGATATCGCCGGAATACTTGATGCCGCCGTCGGCGATGATAGGGATGCCGGCGTCTTTGGTGGCGCGGAAGGCTTCGGCAATCGCGGTGATCTGCGGAACACCGGCGCCGGTCACCACACGCGTAGTGCAAATGGAACCAGGACCGATGCCGACTTTGATGCCATCGGCTCCGGCGCGAGCCAGTTCGCAGGCGCCATCGAAAGTGGCGACGTTGCCAGCCAATAATTCCATTTCAGGCAGCTTCGACTTCACCAGTTTCACTGCATCGAGCACCTTGGTGGAATGGCCATGGGCGCTGTCGATGGCGATTACGTCAACTTTGGCCGCCGCCAGCTCCTGGGCTCGCTCAAGAAAATCTCCGGTAGCGCCGATCGCCGCGCCTACGCGCAAGCGTCCCTGAGAATCTTTGGCGGCATTGGGATACTTCAGTTTCTTCTGAATGTCTTTTACGGTGATGAGTCCCTTGAGGTTGTATTTGTCGTCGACGACGAGAAGTTTTTCGACGCGATGTTCGTGGAGAATTTCCTCGGCATCTTCGAGAGTTGTGCCGACGGGCACAGTGATGAGATTTTTCTTGGTCATCACACGATCGATTGGAATATCGAAGCGGGTCTCAAAGCGAAGATCGCGGTTGGTGAGAATGCCTACCAGACGGCCCTGCAGAGTAATGGGCACGCCGGAGATCTTGTACTTGCGCATGACCTCTAGCGCGTCGCTGACCTTATCGGTGGGCGACATGGTGACCGGATCGACGATCATTCCGCTTTCCGAGCGCTTCACTTTGTCGACCTCGTTGGCCTGTTGATCGATGGTGAGGTTGCGATGGATAATGCCGAGCCCACCCTGCTGCGCAAGCGCAATCGCCATGTGCGATTCGGTGACCGTATCCATGGCGGAGCTGACAATGGGAATGTTCAGACGGATGTTGCGTGTGAGCTGGGTCTGAGTACTCGCCGTTGCGGGAATTACGTCGGAGCGCGCGGGGAGGAGAAGAACGTCGTCGAAGGTGAGAGCTTCGGGTACGGGAAAATGAATCATAAGGATCTCGGGCAATTCTCCCAGCTTGTGGGTGATTCCTTATTCTAGAGAGCGCGGAGAAATGAGGCAACATGGAACGGCGGAGAAATCGAGCTGCGCTCGACCGGACAGCCGGGGGCGGCTGTCCCCACATTAAACCTCACTCTTCAATCTTCGACGAACGACTTTAGCCTGGAGAGCGCCTGATCCCACTGCTCTGAGACCAAATCGAGGTATTTTCTGGTTTCTTCGACCGGTTTCGGATCGAATTCGAATAAGCTCTCGCGGCCCCTGTGGACGCTGTGCACGATTCCTACGCTCTCGAGGACTCGAAGATGCTTGGTGATGGCCTGCCGGGTCAGCCGGGAGCCCTCGGTTAGCTGAGAGATCGAATAGGGCTGCCCGGCACAGAGCTTGGCGATCAGCGATAGGCGAACCTCATCGCCGAGCGCGGCAAATACGGGGGCACGAGGCCGCCGCAGGGCGGCTGTGCTGCTACGATGTTTTCGCGACATGGGCCTCGATGTTCTTCATTTGCTGGGTCCAGCCACCGTCATTCCTGCGGAATGCTTCCAGGCGGCGGTCACTTGGGAGCTTGTCGAAGCCGGATTCCATGAGCACCAGTAACGTCCCGCTGGCGGTCTTCTCCAGACTGAATTCGACAAGGGTGGTCGGTTCTTTGGAGTAGTCCGGTGAGTAGGTCGCCTTGTCAAGGGACTTGGGATGGGACCAGGTAAAGGAAAAGAGCCGTTCGGGATCCATTTTCCGGATGACGGCTTCCCATTTGACGTGCTCGTAACCGGGATGGGTAATGTAGCCACGCGAGACCTGACCCGGGGCGAACGGGCCCTCCAGCTTGACGCGAAACCACTCGCCAAACTCTCGATAATCCGTGAGTGCACGCCAGACCCGCGAAACTGGCGCCTTGAGTTCGATACGCTTCTCGATACGATCGTTCATTTAGGCAACCTCCGGGTTGCATATTAACCTAAGCTCGGCGGAAACGCAACCATGTGGTTGCGCTTTATCCATTGGACAAGCCCGATGGAGCACGTATGACGATTACGATCTTGATATCATCACTGGTCTTGGCGGAGGAACTATGCGTAGACTGATTTTCTCGTTGTGTATTCTGTGGTTCTCAACGACCCTCTTGGCCGCACAGCAATACGATCTTGTGCTGGAAGGCGGACGCGTTCTAGATCCCGAGACGGGGCTGGATGGCGTGCGCAACGTCGGGGTCCGCGACGGGAAGATTGTCCGCATCTCGTCCGAGACGCTGAGCGGAAGACGCGTGCTTCATGCCAGCGGGCTGGTGGTCGCTCCCGGATTTATCGATCTGCACCAGCACGGCCAGGACCTGGCAAGCCAGCGCCTGAAGGCGCTTGACGGGGTAACGACGGCACTGGAACTGGAAATCGGCGCGCCCGACCTAGCCCAGTTTTTGAAAGCGAAAGAAGGCCAGTCGCTGATTCACTACGGAACCTCAGCCAGCCATGTAGCCGCCCGCGCTTTGGTATTCGGCGCGCCGCTGCCGGCGGGAACCATCTTGCCGAAGAGCGGGCCGGCTACCGATCTGCCAGCCACGCCCGAGCAGATCGAAGCGATACGACAGCGGCTGCGCTCAGAGCTTGATGCTGGCGGCTTGGCGGTTGGGATGGGCATTCAATACACACCGGGAGCCACTCGGCTGGAGGTGATCGATATGTTCCGCCTGGCCGCCGAGCGCAGGTTGCCGGTCTACACGCACATGCGCAGCGCGGGGCGGGTCGAGCCAGGCTCCTCCATTGAGGCGGTCAGCGAAGTGATTGGAGCGGCAGCCATCACGGGCGCTTCGCTGCATATCGTGCACATCAACAGCAGTTGCCTGCGCGACTCGTTAGAGTGCCTCTCGATGGTGGAGGGGGCGCGGGCTCGCGGGTTGGATGTAACCACGGAGGCGTATCCCTACATCGCGGGGATGACCGCGATCAACTCGGCGGTATTCAACCAGGGATGGCGCGAGAAGCAGGGAATCGATTATGGCGATCTGGTGCTTCCCGATACTGGAGAACACCTCACGAAGCAGCGTTTTGACGAGTTGCATAATTCCAGTGCGACGCAGTGGGTGCTGATTTTTTCGAATACGCAGGAAGTGGTGGACAAAGTGATTCCGCATCCACTGGTGATGATCGCGAGCGATGGCGCGGAGAGGCATCCCCGCAATGCGGGAACTTATTCACGGGTGCTGGCACAGTACGTACGCGAGAAGGGAACCGTGACGCTGATGGATGCGATCCGCAAGATGAGTTTAATGCCGGCGGAGATGCTGGAGCGCTCGACGCCTGCGGCGCGGCAGAAAGGAAGATTGCAGGAGGGTTCTGACGCGGACATTGTGGTGTTCGATGCCAACACCATCACTGACCGCGCTACATTCGAGAAGCCTATGGAGCCGAGTGTGGGCGTGCGTTATTTGGTGGTGGGAGGGACTTTGGTGGTGGATGAAGGGAAGATTGTGCCGGATGTGTTTCCGGGGCGGGCGCTGCTTGGGCCGGGAAAGTTGGCTCCGGCGGTAATACGCGGAACAGGAGCGCCTGCGGCCGTGCCGGCTTATGAGCCAAATTGAATCGTGCCGAATCGCTTAGTGAGGCGACTACTGACTCTGCGGTTCCTTCTGTTGTGCACCTCTGACCGCCGCCGACTTCTGTTCTGAATTGATGGAGAACAGCATGTAATGGTCAAAACTATGCCGGCGATAATAGCGATGCTTATTAATCTCCAAGAAGAGATCGACACTCTGCGGCAACCAAAGCTGAACGTTCTTCTTTTGGAATTGGACCGGACCGTACTCGGCAATTTGATGCTGGACGGTAAGGCGCTGAACAGAATTCACCAGTTCCGATTCGACGCGCACGATCTGAAAATTGTCGGAATTGATCCAGGCCCGTCCCTTCTGGCTCACACCATAGGTTTGGTCTGCCTCGATGTAATCTTCCAGCCGTTTGGGCTTGTCGTCCCGCTGGCGGAAGTGTACCAGCCAGGTCGCGTTTCCATGCCACTGGCCCAGACCTTCGCAAGTCATATCGAAATTTTCCTGCATGTCAGGATGGAAGATAAGCGCCGCGGTCATAAATCCCTGAGTGGAGATGTGATCGGGAAGACTAGGGAGTTCGTCCCGGTTGTTGCGATATTCGTCAACGGCTAAAAACCCAGTGCGCTCCTCGGTGATTGAAGCCACATAGTCGAACTTGCGAGTCTCCTTAGTGAGGGGATTGCCAGTGGGATCGAGTTGCTCATGGAGCAGGTCTTCGATGGCGCTGAATTGTGACATGGAATCGACCAGTTGCTTCACCCTCTCACCGGCCATCTGTAACACTTGCTGGGTGGGGCAGCTTACGCCCGGCGCAACCAATGGCTTTACCTCATCGACTCCGGGAGGGCCCCAGGCGCTTGGCGGCAGGCTAGGGCTGGAGGATGCCAACACCAGATCACTTTTCGGTTCTTCGCCGCCAGGTTCCGCATTGCCGGCATCACGGGTTTCGATTTGCGCAATCAGTTCCTTTACCTGCGGAACGTTGGGACTATTGGCGTTAGTTTGCAGGAATGAGTTCAAAGCGGCAATACTTTCCCGGGTACGCCCAAGGTGAGCCAAGGCTTGCCCTAAAGCCAACTGGGCGGCGCTTGCGGAGCCTTTTCCGGTTTCGATTGCCATTTGAGCTTGTTGCCGAGCTTCTTCGAACTCCTTCTGCTGCAAGTAGGCATCCGCGAGAAGGGTGTGCGCCATCCAGTCCGCGGAATTTGCGATCACCGCCTGCTCCAGCGTCCTGCGCGCCTCTTCCGTCTGTCTCTGCTGCAACTGCTCACGCCCCAGCAGAATGAGAGCCTGGGCATTCCGCGGATTCAAAGCTACGGCGCGCTTCAGGTAGGTCCCCGACTTCTCCATGTCTTTCAACTGCAAGAACAGATATCCATATAAAAAGTTCACCTGGGCGCTGGAGGGAACGGCTGCATAAACTTTACCAAGGTGTTTCTGCGCATTTGTAAGATTTCCCGACTTGAGTTCGTCAACCGCCCGCTTCGCATCCTTGCGCAACTTGGGCGGGATTGCGTCGTCGCCGGCACTCAATTCAACCGCGGATGGGTCGCTTTGCAGGATTATCTCCACTTTAGGAGTCCGTGTGCCGCCGACTAGTACTTCTACTTCCTTGCGCCCAGTCAGGTATCCGACTGCGCTGACTTCAAGGTCGTAATCTCCAAAGTCGACGCAAAACGTTGCTTCGGATTCCTTCGACGTACTCTGCCAAATCGTGATATCCGTCTTTTGTTCATGCAGTTTGGCAACCGCCTGGCGATCGAGAAGAGCGTTCTTCTCAGTTCGAACCGTGAGCTGAAGAGTTTCCTTGTTGCAGTAAGCATTTTCTAGCTCATGCATGCGGAGGTCATCGATTGCGGGCTGTCCTGATGGCAGGGAGCCTGGCGATGTCAGGGGGCCTGCCGACGGTGGGGAGCTGGGCGCGCGCTGGGCGCGCGCTGAGGGAGGACACAGGAAAATTTGGAAAAGCAGCAGTCCTGCCCATAACGGGGAGGAAGAATGGTGATTTCCCTTCCTCAGGGAACGCGCCGAAATCATCAGGGACCCCCGCGGAGGCGGAACCACTTCGCACCGCCATCTTACGCCAAGTGGGTTCTTTTTCGAGGCGCTTTTGCATTGAGAATAGGAGCCATTCCGCCTGTGGTACTGACGCGCTAATCTACGATCAGCGGCGTCGTGACGCTGCCGATCTTGCCGGTGACGTTATCGCGAATAACGACGCGGACGGTGTACTGTCCCGGGCCCAGCGCGATTGTGTTCTTCATGCCGATTCCGGTGTTGCGGAGGGCGGCCATTTGCGCGTCAGGCACGGCCGTAGTGATGGTCCTGCCAATGGTGACGGCAGGCGGCTGGCCTTTCTTGCTGTTGTCGTCGAAAGCAGCCACGGCAAGGTCAAAGTTGAGATGATTTTGTCCTTCGCTGCCTTCGATGGACACGCTGTTGGGAGGCAAATGGACGTGAAACTCCGCAATTTTCTTTGCGCCGTCGCCAGAAATTCCCAACCACTTCACCGTCACGGGCACGCCCGTGCCTTCAATCGGCGAGGTTAGCGCATAGCTCAAGTCGGAGGTGCGGGTCCGTTCGAGATGAATGGTTGCATTGGTGACGAAAAAACCTTTGCGGGCGCGGATTTCAGTGTCCTTCTTATCGACCTTGACCTTGAGTTGCCGCCAGCCGGCGTGGTTGTTGCTCTTGTCGAGATAGTAGCCGACGAGATAGTAGGACGAAGCATCGTCGGCGGCGCGTTTGAAACTAGATGCCAGATCGTTGGTATTGTAAAAGGCCTTTCCGCCAGTCATGTCGGCGAATTCGTTAAGCGTATCGATGGATGATTGTTGCAGCCAGGAACGGTTGCTGATCTGCCGCCCCAGCGCCGCACCGGTACGCACATTCGTCCGGGTAGCGTCGCCGATAGGAGAAGTGCTAACCAGGCCGCGGACATCCACCGGGTAGACGGAGATCTGAGCAGCCGCGAGGGCCGCCATGGCGCGCTCATAGAGCGCCGAAAGATATCCACCGGGAACGGCTGCCGGGCTAGAGATAGTGAAGGGAAATCCGCCCGTTGCCCAAATCACAGACTTGCGTCCGGGAATTCCGGAAAGAGCCCAGGCAATTCCGAGGAACGCGTTCATCGTGGTCTCGATGGCGTTTTGTTGTTGGAACTGGGCGTAGATCGCGTCCCCGCGTTCCACGAACGCTTCGATCGCGGAGCTGGGATCGGAACCGGGCGACACCGAGGGGACGTCTGGAATATTTCCCGCGGCGGCGTCGGCTCGCGCGTCCATGCTGACGCTTTGCATGGCGGAGACTTCTCCGCTGGCTTTTTTCAACACTTGCATCAACTGTGCGGGATCGCCGGTTAAGCCCTGGACAATCTGCAGACCGTGGCTGGTGATGATCATCAGCGCGAGCACCTGGCCGGAGTCGAGGCTGGTGGACAAGTACTTGACGAGCTCGCGGCGTCCGTAAGTCTGGTCGAGAAACGGCGTGTTCACCGTGTCGAGAGCGACTACAGTGACGGTGCGGGGTTCCTGCTCTGACAGAGTCAAGTTGCTGAACTCGCCTGGCTTTTGCGTCACCACCGGAAGCTTCGTGTTGGTGGAGACGATCTCCTCGAAAGTGGAAAGCTTCTGCTCTTTGCCATTTTCGAAGACGTGAAAATCCTCTTTGGTTAAGGCGTGAATATGGTTGCCAGATTTGTCGGTGATGACGATGGGGACCTGCACCAAAATCGTCTCCGTGCGGAATTCGATTTTCCCCTCGTCATCGGCGGAGGCGATTGAAACCGGGCCCGGAATACTGCTGTTGGAGCTTCTGGGTGTAGGTGAATTAGTGTTGGCCGACGAAGTTGAGGAACTCGGACTATGGACGCCTCCGCCGCCGTGAGTTTGCCCGAATGTTGAACCGGAAAACAAAAGGAGCCAGGCGATCACGCAGGCGAAACAGCGAGTGAACATACATCCTCCAGCTTTGACAGGGGATTGTAATCGCTGGAACCGATTTCTGGCCGAAATCTTTGTGTCAAAAAGCGTAAGTGGACCGGGATAGGGCGATAGGTTTTCCTTACCCCCGGCGTTTGTCTTTTCCCCCCTCGCGGGCGTATATTAGAAAACTGAGA
>PLUI01000144.1 GCA_003164855.1 Acidobacteriaceae bacterium | reverse complement strand
GGGATGTAAGCCTCTGGATCATCCGTCAGCGAAATCCAGCGAACCTTACCTTTTTCCGCATCGACGACGCCAAGCTTCACTGTGGGATTGGGGTCTCCAACTTTGGGATATTTTTCGTTGTCGACCGTCGGATGGGTGGGGATCCAGTTAGTGATGGGATAAGTTGGCACCTTGGTTTCATCCATGTGCAGGAAGACGATGTCTTTGCTGCCCGGCGACCAGAAATAATTGCTGCGCACGGCCAGCTCTTCGGCGTAAACCCAATCGATATCGCCGTTGAATAAATCGTCCTTCGTATCTTTGGTAAGCTGCTTTTCTTCCCCCCCGCTCACGGGCCTGACGTAAAGGTTGTGCTTGCGAATGTAGGAAACATGGCTGCCATCGGGGGAAAATTTGGGGTCACCGCTTGGATCTGGTGCCGAGGTGAACTGCACCGCGGTACTGGTCGCCAGATCGAACAGCCACAGCTGACCTTGCGAATCGAAAATCAGGTGCTTCGAGTCCGGAGCCCAGAGGTAGGGCGCGACGTGATAGCGCGTGAGCCGTTCTTTTTCGCGCTCATCTTTCACTTTGTTATAGTCGGGCACCAACGAGGCCAGCTTGGAGGCGCTGACAAGAACTTTCTTCTCGCCCGTGGCCGCATCCGCATACCAGAGTTCGCCGTGCTCGCCTTCGTCGTTACGCTGCAGGAATGAGAGTTTGGTGCCGTCGGGACTCCACTCCAGGGTCTCCGGACCACGTCCGCCGAGACCTCCGGGAGCGTAAATCGCCTCGATGGTAAGCGGCTTCACCGGAGACGGCGATTGCGCCCAAACCGCCTCCTGGCTGGACAGAAAAGTGAGAGCGACAACCACGGCAGCAAGAGAGGCAAATTGTTTCACTATGAACCCCGGGAACGAGAAGTGAAGTAAGGCGGAACGAAAGAGTTTACACCCGAAAGGGCCTGCTGTGGGCGCTTCTCCCCGATCGTCATACGAAACCCGCGTTTCCGCGTGTTAGAATCAAACCTGAGTTCTCTCGGGATGCTTCCAGAAATAGAAAACCTGTTGCACTTGCAAGAGGCGGATAAGGCAATCCGCCGTCTGCAGGATGAAATCGCCGAACTTCCCAAACGCGTCGCGGCCATTGAACATAAACTGGCGGACACCAAACTGCAATTGGAAAAAGCTCAGGCCGCCGTCAAGGCGGATGAAGCCGCCCGCCGAAAGTATGACACTGCGATCGCTGACCTCCGGGGAAAGATTTCCAAGTATCGTGATCAGTCGCTCGACGTAAAAACCAACGACCAGTACAAAGCTCTGTTACACGAGATCCAGTTCGCGGAAAAAGAAATCGCCGCCACCGAGGACAAGATTCTCGAGCTGATGGTCAATGCCGACGCCCGCGATAAGCAAGTAAAAGCGGCCCAAGCGGAATTGAAAGCAGAAGCGGCCGAGATCGAAAAAGAAAAAGAGGAAGCCCGCAAACGCACGGCCGAGGATGAAAAGCAGCTCACCGAATGGCGCGGCAAACGCGACCAGATGCGCGCCGGCGTGAACGAAGACCTGCTGCGGCACTATGAGCGGGTTGCAAAATTTCGCGGCAGCGGCATCTCCGAGGTTCGGGATCACAAATGTATGGCCTGCCAGGTCATGCTGAGGCCGCAGATTTATAACGATGTCCGCACCGGCCAGCAAACCGTGATCTGCGATTCCTGCCAGCGCATCCTGTACTTTAATCCTGCCAACGAAATGCAGGCTCTGGAGCCCGAGCACAAACGCTCGCGCCGCCATCATCCCAAAATCGACGCCCCTCAGGCTTGGTATTACCGTCAGGAATATGCCCAAGACGGCGAAGTTCTTCTGTGCCTGACCAACGCCGGCGGCCAAGCCAGCCGTCGAGTTTTCGACATGGGTACCGGACGCCTGATCGGCGACATCCTCATTCGCGAAGGCGATTTCCGCCATGCGTTTCCGGAAGACATTACCGGGGCCATCCGACTGAACGGAAGCTGGTCGGAGGCTGAAATGGAAGCCTGGGGCACCGAAATGCCCATGAATGCTCTTGACTCTCTCCACATTGACCTCGAAGCCGCCCGCTACGAAATGAGCTCCCGCACCTCCGCCAAGTCTGAGCTGCCCGCAGCCGTTCCTACACAGCACATCGCCGGCTAACAGAGTCGCTGCAACGCCATGGAATGTTGGGGCCCGCCGTTGTCCGTTAACGTTGTCGGGTAACATCGAAGAATGCCCCGAAAGCCAACCGCCTCTGATTCCAGTTTCATTGTCAAAGTTTCTCCCCGCGGCGCATCGCGTCTGAAAGATGGCCATGTCTGGGTTTACCGTTCGGATATCGTTTCCGCGGACGGAGCTACGCCCGGCTCGGTCGTCGCAGTCACCGATCATCGCGGACAGTTTCTCGGGAGCGCGCTCTATTCCAGTTCTTCGCAGATCGCCATCCGCATGATTTCGCACGACGTAGTCGCCGATCTCCCTGCCTTGCTTCGCCAGCGCGTCGCCGATGCCATTTCCTATCGCCAGCCGTTTGTCCACGACACGAATGCTTACCGCGTTATCTTCAGTGAAGCCGATTTCCTGCCGGGCCTAATCGTCGACCGCTACAGCGATATTCTCTCGCTGCAAATTCTCACCCAGGCCATGGACAGCGAGATCGTACGCTCCACCGTGATTGCAGAGCTGACGGAGCGGCTGCACCCCTCCTCTATCGTCGAGCGCGTGGACCCGCGCGTGCGCCAACTTGAAGAACTTCCTCCGCGCGCCTCTGGCCTGCTGCAAGGCGAGAAAACTTCCACCGTCTTCAACATGAACGCCGTCCAGTTTAAGTTTGAGGCGCTCGAAGGCCAGAAGACTGGGGCCTTTCTCGACCAGCGTGAAAACTACGCTGCAGCCGTCCAATACGCCCACGGTGAGGCTCTCGACGCCTTCTGCTACCAGGGGGGATTTGCCCTCCACGTGGCGCCGGGCTGCGCGCAGGTCTGCGGCGTCGACAGCTCGCGGCCGGCGCTCGAAGTCGCAGAACAGAACGCCGCACTCAATCACGCGCAACTCAAGGACAAAGACAAAGAGATCGAATGGATCGAAGCCAATGCCTTCGACCTGCTAAAGGACTACTCCTCGTCCGGCCAGCGTTATGACACGATTATTCTCGATCCCCCGGCCTTCGCCAAATCGAAGCGCGACCTGGATGCCGCCCTCCGCGGCTATAAAGAACTCAACCTCCGCGCCCTGAAAATGCTTCGCCCGGGGGGGATTCTGGTCACCTGCTCGTGTTCCTATCACGTGAGCTTCTCGGAGTTCATCGGAATGCTCGCGGACGCGGCCCGGGATGCTCGGCGCAACTTGCGTCTGATCGAGGCTCGGGGACAAGCCAAAGACCACCCGATCCTGCTGAATATCCCGGAAACCGCCTACCTCAAGTGCGTCGTTGCATCTGTAACGTAAAGAAAATAATAGCATTATTTATATTGACAATAGCACACTCATATTTTATGCTTCCTTTGTGCTGAATAAGCATCCAAGATGTAGAACGGCAATGCCGAAATTCTGAAAAACGAGCACAGAAGGAGAAAATTATGACCGTACTTACCCGTTGGGAGCCTTTCCGCGAGTTTTCCACCCTGCAGGACCGCATCAACCGCGTGTTCCGCGATTCCTACAGCGAAGCTGGCCGGGATGAATCCCTCGCTACTTCAAGCTTTGCCCCAGCCGTCGACGTCTACGAAGACGAGCACAACGTCTCGTTGAAGATCGAGGTTCCGGGCATCGACGAGAAAGATATCGACGTCCGCCTCGAGAACAACACCCTCACCGTTCACGGCGAGCGCAAGATCGAGAAGGAAGAGAAAGAAGAGAACTACCGCCGTGTGGAGCGCCAGTACGGCAGCTTCACCCGCACCTTCACCCTGCCCGCCACCGTGGATTCCGAGAAGGTCTCGGCAACCTACGACAAGGGCGTGTTGAAGGTCACTCTGCCCAAAAAGGCCGAAGCCAAGCCCAAGCAGATCAAGGTAAACATCGGCGGTGAGAAGACCGAGAAGACCCTGGAAGCCAAAGGCCCCAGCAAAGCCGCGTAAGTTAGGCATCGTGTGGGACCGGGTCTCCGACCCGGTCGTCGGGCGAAGCTCGACGGTTTACAATCGACGGGAGGCGGCAGAAACCGGCCGCCTCCCGTTAATTTTGTAATTTGGCAATTGCGCAATTTGGATTTCCCCAGTAAGCCGATCGCGCGCTCGGCTTTTCAAATTGTTCGATTACCCAATTACAAAGTTATTAAATGGAGTTTCTATGGCGATCCGTTGGGAAAAATTTACTGTAAAAGCGCAAGAGGCAGTCCAGCGCGCGAACAATCTCGCATCCGAGCACGGCAATCCCGAGCTGCTGCCCATTCATTTACTCGCGGCCTTGCTCGAAGACAAAGAGGGCATCGTCCCTCCGGTGCTGGAAAAAATCGGCATTGGTCCACAAGCTGTTCTCAGCGATTTGTATCGCGATATCGAGAAGCTGCCAAAGGTCTCTGGAGAAGCGGCACAGGCCACGCTCTCGAATGCCGTCAACAAATTGCTGGAGCAAGCTTTCAAAGAGGCCGCAAACTTCAAGGACGAGTACGTCTCGACCGAGCACTTGCTGCTGGCCATCACCCACCTCAAGCAGGACGCCGCGCAGCAGATCCTCGCCCGTCACGGCGCTACCTATGATGCAATTCTGAAGGCGCTAACCTCGGTGCGGGGCTCGCAGAAGGTGACCGACCAGAATCCCGAGGCGAAGTACCAGGCGCTTGAGCGCTACGCTCGCGACCTCACCGAGCAGGCCCGCCGCGGGAAGCTTGACCCGGTCATCGGCCGCGACGAAGAAATCCGTCGCGTGGTCCAGGTTCTTTCCCGCCGCACGAAAAATAATCCCGTGCTCATTGGCGAGCCGGGCGTCGGGAAGACGGCAATCGTTGAAGGCCTCGCCCAGCGCATCATTTCGGGCGATGTACCTGAAGTGCTCAAGAACAAACGCGTGGTTGCGCTTGATCTCGGAGCCATGCTGGCGGGCGCAAAATATCGTGGACAGTTTGAAGACCGGCTCAAGGCCGTCTTAAAAGAGATCGAGGACTCCGCCGGACAGGTCATTCTTTTCATCGATGAGCTTCACACACTCGTCGGAGCTGGAGCAAGTGAAGGCGCAATCGACGCCTCCAACATGCTGAAGCCGGCTCTTGCTCGGGGAGAGCTGCGCGCCATTGGCGCCACCACCCTCAACGAGTACCGCAAGTACATCGAAAAAGACGCTGCCCTCGAACGCCGCTTCCAGATTGTTTTCGTGGGAGAGCCCAACGTCGAGGACACGATTGCTATCCTGCGCGGATTGAAAGAGCGCTACGAGGTGCATCACGGCGTTCGCATAAAAGATTCGGCGATCGTGGCGGCGGCGACGCTTTCGCACCGCTACATATCGGACCGTTTTCTGCCGGACAAGGCCATCGACCTGGTCGATGAAGCCGCCGCCTCGATTCGCATTCAGATCGATTCACTTCCTACCGATATCGATCAGCTCGAACGCCGGGCCACGCAGCTTGAAATCGAAAAGCAGGCGCTGAAAAAAGAAGACGACACCAACTCCAGAGATCGTCTGGCGCTCATTGAGAAAGAGCTGGCCGGAATCCGCGAGAAATCCAACGCCCTCAAAGCCAATTGGAAAAAAGAAAAAGATCTCATCGCGCGTTCCCGCGAACTAAAAGAAAAAATCGAGAAGCTCAAGCTTGAAGAGCAGACGGAAGAGCGCAAAGGTAATCTGCAGCGCGTCGCCGAAATCCGCTACGGGTTGTTGCGGCAAGCCGAAGAAGAGTTGAGCAAACTGACCGCCAAGATCGACGGCAAAGGCATCGACGGCAAAGGCACGGGCGCTCCGCGCATGTTGAAAGAAGAAGTGGACGAAGAGGATATCGCCCGCATCGTTTCGAAATGGACCGGCATTCCGATCTCGAAGATGCTGGAAGGCGAAGTGAAGAAGCTGGTCACGATGGAAGAGCGCCTCCGGAATCGCGTTGTCGGACAGGACGAGGCTCTCGAACGCGTTGCCAATGCCATTCGCCGTTCCCGCGCCGGACTCAGCGATCCCAAGCGTCCGATTGGCTCGTTCATTTTTCTCGGTCCGACCGGGGTTGGCAAAACCGAATTAGCTCGTGCTCTGGCTGAGTTTCTCTTCGATGACGAACGCGCTCTGCTGCGCATCGACATGTCCGAATACATGGAGAAGCATTCGGTCGCCCGCTTGATCGGCGCGCCTCCGGGCTACGTCGGATATGAAGAAGGCGGTCAGCTCACCGAGCAAGTGCGCCGCCGTCCTTACGCGGTTGTGCTCTTCGACGAAATTGAAAAAGCTCATCCGGATGTATTCAACGTCCTCCTGCAGATCATGGACGATGGTCGCCTCACCGACGGCAAAGGCCGAGTGGTGGACTTCAAGAACACGATCATCATCATGACCTCGAATCTCGGCTCCAGTTATCTGCAGGCCGCAAACCTGCGTACGCCGGAGGACTTTGAGAAGGCGAGCGAACAGGTGATAAACGTGCTGCACGGCCACTTCAGGCCTGAGTTCTTGAACCGCGTCGACGACATCATCGTCTTCGGGCCTCTCGGCAAAGAGCAGTTGGTAAAGATTATCGAGCTGCGCCTGGAAGATGTGCGGCGCTTGCTCGCCGATCGCAAGATTTCGATCGAGCTCACTGACTCAGCGAAGGAACTATTGTTCACGCAGGGTTACGACGCCAACTTCGGTGCGCGTCCGCTGAAGCGCGCGATTCAGAAGCTGGTGCAGGATCCACTGGCGTTGAAAATTCTTGACGGGGACGTTCTGCACGGTGATCACATCGTTGTAGATGCCGACAAGAAAGCCGGCAAGATGAAATTTGAGGTCAGCCAGCGAGTGGGAGAGAAAGAACCGGCGAAGGCGAAGCGGTAAGACAACCGGCCACGGATCTACACGGATTCTCGCCGACAATTCTTCTTTAAGAAAATCCGTGACGATCCGCGCAAATCCGTGGCCAACCTAGGCCGGATCCGCGGCGTTCTTTCGCCGCACTTGTCCGATCACCCAGTCTGTCCAGTAGGAAGACGCTCCGCTAGCCAGCAGATGAGCTTTGCCGAGCGCGGCGTCCACAAAGTTCTCGATGATTGGATAGTGCAGATTGGGGTGCGGCGCGAGATTCTCGCGGCCGCCGGGATAGATAAGCTCGGGGCCATTCAGTGGACTCAGCTCCATCTCGCCTTCGGTGCCGCGGATGCGGCATTCGTCCCGCTTCACTTTCGAATGCCAGCGAACGTCCACCAGGCCGCGCACGCCGCCTGCATAGTCGATCATCACGGTCGCATTATCCTCGACCGCATAGTGATGCACCGCATTCGATAAGTAGCCGGTGGCCCGCACGGGTTGGCCAAAAAGGAAGTTCAGCACATCGATTCGGTGCGAGGCGATGTCGTAGAGCGGACCGCCTCCCGCCTTCACGGGATCGATCAGCCAACTGCGATCGATATTACCTTCGTCAAAGCTTCTTAGGTCAAACCATGCGTGGCTGGTGAGTTCGGCAAGAACCGGCTTCCCGATTGCGCCGGCTTGGATCAGTTGTTTGGCGCGCTGCAGTTTGGGATATGCTCTGCGATAGTAGGCCACGCCAAAAGTGTGCGCAGTCTCTTCTGCCAGGTTCACCATGGAGCGAGCTTCGGCATCATTCATGGCCATAGGCTTCTCGCATAGCACATGTTTTCCCGCGCGAAGAGATTGAATCGTCTGTGGCGCGTGGAGGAAAACCGGGGTCGCAATGTAAACCGACTGCACCGCAGGATCGGCGAGAGCTTCGTCGAGAGTTGTCCAGGCAAGTGTATTGTAGGGCGCCGCTTTTGCAAGATCGCGCGTCACCAGGCCGTACAAGCAGCTTCTCGGTTCAGCCTGAATCGCCGGAATAACGCGACGGGCCGCGATATCGCCGATTCCGATTACGATCCAGTTCAGCATAGATGTGAAAAAAGCAACCTGGGTAGAAAATCAAAGGCCGGCCTAAGCCGGCCTTCGCACTCGATCTCAAATACAACGCTACGGCTTTTTAGGAGCGATTGCGTCCTTGGCAGCCTTAGCGACGCGGAACTTCACTACGGTCTTCGCCTTGATCTGGATGGGCTCACCCGTCTGCGGGTTGCGTCCAACGCGGGCTTTGCGGTGGGCTTTCACCAGTCGGCCCAGGCCGGGCACGACGAATACGCCGTTCTTTTTTGTTTCTTTCACAGCGACGTCGGCGAGCTGCTCCAAAAATAGCGCAGCAGTCTTATTGGGAAGTTCAGTCTTCTCGGCCAGATGACGGACGAGTTGGGTCTTGGTTAAACCTGAAGCCATATTTCTTCCTCCTCGGAAAAGTTTGAATTTTAATTCCAGCGGGCTTGATGGTACATCAGGGCCCCTGTGGAAAACACCCTTATTCTACGCGGGTCCCACACATATAACATGATAAAAGGTCCATTTTTACATGCTTTTTTGCACTTAGGCCTCCCAAAATGGCCCAAAATATGGTGCAGCGACGACAAAATCGAAGCCGGCCCTCTTCTTACCGACTGCAATTCCTCGCATTTGCGCAACCGATCTGCCAGCCTTGGGTGCCATAATGTTGAAGAGGAGAATGACAAATTGAGTTGCGTCATCTGCGAAGTTCGCAAGGAAAAACGCTTCTGTCCCGCGGTCCACGGACGAATCTGCGCGCAGTGTTGTGGCGAGCAACGCGAGGTGACATTGGATTGCCCCAGCGATTGTCCGTATTTGCAGCAGTCGCGCGAACATGAAAAACCGCGCTCGGCGGAGCAGTTTGATGCGGGATCGTTATTTCTGCAGGTGGAGATTTCGGAGCAGTTTACGTATGAACGTGAACATCTTCTCATGGGCCTTAGCTATGCCCTCGCCAAAGCAGCTCGTGCCGACCGCAGCCTGAATGATCGCGATCTGATCTCCGCGCTCTCCGCCATGAGTAGCAGTTACGAGCGGTTGGTGAACTCCGGTCTGCATTACGAACAGCCTCTGGCTAGCGCCGCGCAACATGCTGTAGCAGCGCAAGTGGAAGAGATGGTGAAGCAATACCGCGAGGCCGAGCAAAAACAGATGGGCTATTCCAATCTGCGGGATTCCGACGTGCTCAAAGCTCTGGTATTTCTGCTTCGGCTGGGCCAGGGACGCACTTCGGGACGCCCCAGGTCGCGCGCGTTCATTGATTTTCTCTTCGCACGGTTTCCGGAGAAAGAATCAGCAGTGTTGACGCCGCAGGAAGCGGGCAGTCGCATTATCGTGCCCTGATGTGAAAAGTAGCCACCGATTTTCACGGACGCTACGGATAAACTGGAATTAAGAATCACCCTCGAAAGCCTTTGCTTTATCTGTGTCGATCCGTGAAATCCGTGGCTCAGGTCTTCAGCCTTCGCACTGTTTGACCGACGGGCAGCGCATCGCGCAATTCGAGAATCGTCTTGTTCAACACCGGATGGCGCACCTCCGGCGCAATCTCCGCCAGAGGCTCGAGAACGAAGCGTCGCTCATGCATGGCAGGATGGGGAACTGTCACTTCCTGGGAATTTAAGATAGTGTTGCCGAAGAGCAGGATGTCGATATCGATGGTGCGCGGACCTTTTTTCTGTATGCGCTGCCGGCCCATGGCTTCCTCGATGTTAAGAATTGAGCTCATCAGTGGTTGCGGCGTTTGCGTGGTTTCGAGCCCGACGACACAATTCAGAAACCAGCGTTGCGCGGTGAATTCCACGGGCTCGGTTTCATAGAAGGACGACACAACCGAAACTCGGCCAACCCCGCTAAGTCGCTCTTGAGCGTCCCGCAGATGGGCCTCGCGGTCACCTACATTAGAGCCGAGAGAAAGATAAACCATTGTTAGCACTGACTTACCGTCCGACACCTTGGTTACTTTCGGCGATTTCGGATTGATTCTAGAATTAGACCATGCTTGAGTCTCTGCTGCTGAGTCGGGATGCCGATGTGTTCCGGGTCTTGCGCCCGACGCTCGAAAAACTTTCCATCGAGGTGGAAGTCTGCCAGGTGGCGAAAGAAGCCAGCGAGATTCTGATCTCGGAAAAATTCGATGCCGTCATTGTGGACTGCGATGACATGCCTGGTGGAGTCGAAGTCCTGGAAGGTCTGCGGGCCACGCCAAGCAACCAAAACTCAGTGACATTCGCCCTGGTCAACGGCAAGAAAACGACCACTCAGCAGGCTTTTAACATGGGCACAAATTTCGTGCTCCATAAGCCGCTTTCTGTTCTGAACGCCTCCCGCTGCTTCAATGCCGCTCTCAGCTTTATGCTGCGCGAACGCCGTCGCTACTTCCGTCATCCGATTAAAATGCCGGTCCGCCTGGTAGTGGGCGACAAAGAACTAAAAGCCGAGAGCACGAATCTTAGCGAAGGCGGAATCGCTCTCTTATTGCACCATGCCCTTCCCAAGAATGCCAACCCCCGGTTGCAATTCACACTTCCAGGAACCAGCCCGGTTCTGGAAATGGAAACGGAAATCGCTTGGGCCGACCTGAAAGGATACGTGGGATTGCGTTTTCACAACGTGCCTGCGAGCTCACAGGAATTGCTTGAGGGCTGGCTCAATAATCAGATGGAGCAACGAATTCCTGGATCCAAAGACAAGCCTGCCGGGCCAACTCCCCGCGCCATCCAATAAGCAGAGAGCCCCGCCTTGATCTTCGGATATTCGATCTCCGGGTATTTGATCACCGGGTATTCACTTGGTAATTTGCACCGGTGCCTTGCCGTGGCAATCTGTAGAGATACCGGAGAGCCATTGCCATGCTTCCCACTACCTATCGCGTCACCCGCATTCAGAAAACTCTGCGCTGGTTTGAGCAAGATATCCCTCTGCTGAACATGCGGGTAAGAGACTTGTCCGCCGAACGGCAGCGGTCGGCGCATCAGTTTGCCGCCGCGCTTGTCGAGCAAACTCGTGCCGAACTTCACCGCCTGCTTGCAGAACAACCAGAGCCAGTTTCGGAAACCGGCGAAGTTCCTTGCGAACCAGCTGACTGAGTCACTGAGGGCTTTGAGTCTTGGGTCGCTCGGCCTAAAGGCTTGAGGTCTGAAGGCTCGATGTCTAGCGTCTGAGGCGTCAACCCTCCTGTGGATCAGCCCTCCTAAGGCGTGGCGTCTGACCTTCACAACATTCGTACACTCGGTCTTGACACCAGGAACCCGCCGTACTATAGTTCCTCCTCCTCCCCAGGTGAGCTCGGTTCTCACGTCTGCAATGACTATCTGCCACGATTGAGAGCCGCATTCCCGTTTTCTTACGCAGCAGGGCAATAAGAGCCACTCATCGGAAATCCGGGAGACACTTCCGGACCGAAACTGACGGATCGACACTGACGGAGGATCAACCATGCGAAGCAAGAGACTCTCTCTCGCCGTGACTGCGGCATTAGCGATCTTGGCTGCGACGATCTTTATGGCGGCCACGCGTGCGGCAGCTCAGACCGAAAAGGTGCTGCTTGACCTTACTTACGACGGGGGCGTAGGGGGCGATCCGCAGGCCGGGCTAATTGTTGACGCCGTGGGCAATCTCTACGGCACAACCGCATTTGGCGGGCCGCACAACGGAGGTTCAGTGTTCGAGTTGAGTCCTGCCAAGGGCGGAACCTGGTCGCTGAAGCCACTGCATCTGTTTCTTACGGGTGTCCACGACGGGCAACGTCCCCAGGCCGGCGTAATCTTTGACGCTGCGGGCAATCTCTATGGCACAACCTATTGGGGCGGCACTTACGACGTCGGGACAGTATTCGAGCTGATGCATCAGCCGAACGGAAGCTGGAACGAAAACCGGCTTTATTCTTTCAGCAACGTTGGTGGCGATGGAAACAGTCCCCAGGCGGGCGTAATCTTTGACGCCGCGGGCAATCTCTACGGAACAACGATGATCGGCGGAAGCGACAAGGTGGGCACCGTGTATGAGTTGACGCCCCAAGCGGACGGGACCTGGAAAGAGGAAATACTGCATAGCTTCTTAAATAACGGCACCGATGGGTTCATTCTCCTGGCAGGATTGGTCCTCGATCATGCCGGCAACCTCTACGGCGCGACGGTTCAGGGGGGCCCTTCTGATGTGGGCACAATTTTTGAATTGACGCCGACGGCTGAGGGGCCTTGGACGGAAAAGATTCTGTATGACTTCAATCAAAACGGCGATGGAAACTTCCCTTACGGAACCCTGATCTTCGATGCCGCGGGCAATCTCTACGGGACTACGACGCAAGGCGGAGCGTACGGGTGGGGCACGGCATTCGAGTTGAGCCCAACCGAGAGTGGGCAGTGGGTGGAGACGATACTGTACAACTTCAACAACGATGGGGTTACCGGAACGAATCCCTACTCGAAGTTGATCTTCGATGCTAAAGGCAATCTCTACGGCACGGCAGAAGGCGGCGGGATCAACGATTACGGGGTTGCGTTCAAGTTGACGCCCGCAACCGGCGGAGGCTGGACCGAGACTGTGCTCTATAACTTTGGCAGTGTCGGCGACGGGGTCTATCCCCTCGGTTCTCTGGCCTTCGGCCGCGGCGGTAATCTCTACGGCACGACCGACGAGGGCGGCACGACCGGCTACGGTACGGTGTTCGAGATCACTCCTTAAGATCACTGAATCCTGTAGGTTGACTACATTTTGAGCATTCAGAGCGTCGAACCGGCGGCGGCTTGAGAAGTGTGAGAACTCGCGGTATCGTGGTCTTCCTCCGGCAGCGTAACTTCCTCCCACAGCGTTTGGTCGCGAAGAATACGCGAGACCAACGCGGTGTGCATGGCGTGGCCGGCGCGGTCGGCTACGATCTTACCTAGGATCGGCTTGCCCAGCAGAGCCAGATCGCCAACCAAATCCAAAACCTTGTGCCGGACAAATTCGTCGGGAAAGCGCAGTGGGCCGTTTTCGACTCCTTCGCGCGTGAGCACAATGCAATTCTCGCTGGACGCGCCGCGGATCAGCCCCATGTTGCGCATGGTTTTCTCGTCCTCGCGCGAACCAAAGGTGCGGGCTGCCGCGATTTTCTTCAGATAGCTGCCGTTGGAAAGTTCGACCTGAAAAGTCTCCTTGCCGATGAGGGGATGAGGAAAATTGATCGAGTAGGAGACGGAGTAGCTGCCGGCGGGATAAACGGAAATGAACTTGTTGCCTTCGCGCATTTCAACCTCGCGAAGCATCTTCATATACCGGCGCGGACGGCGCTGTTTTCGAATGCCGGCCTTCTGGATGAGCTCCACGAATGGAAGTGCGCTGCCGTCGAGGATGGGGAGTTCGAGATTGTCTAATTCCACGATGGCGTTATCCACGCCCAGCCCGGTGAACGCCGAGAGCAAATGTTCGGTGGTGGAAATCAGCACGCCCTTTTTCATCAGGCTGGTCGCGTAGCTGACCCGGGCAACGTTGCGGCCGTTGGCCTCGATCTCGAAGTCATCCAAATCGATTCGGCGAAACACAATTCCCGTTCCCGGAGGCGCGGGGAGAATCTGCAGGCACACGGGCGCGCCGCTGTGCAGTCCAACGCCACTGCACGCCACGGCCGAGCGAATGGTTTGCTCTTGAATCAAACGCGTCAGGGTATGTCCCGGTGAATGAATAGATTACAGCTAAGGGCTCTGAGGTGACTGTGGTAAAAAAGCCACACTGCGTGGCTTAGGTTACAAAAGGAACCCTAATGGCTAATAGGAATATTGAGCCATATAGAGCCTTTGTGTAGGAGCCTGCGCTTGCTTCGATCCCTGAAAAGACTATCCTTCATGGGGCCAAGAATAGGCTCTCCGCTCTGTGGAGGTGCGCGCCATGCATGAATTTGTTGGAGAGATTGGTCTTTTCCTATGGGCTGTCATTGCTCACTGGCAGTCCTATGTCACGGGCGGAGTTGTGACAGCCGGGGTGGGCATCTACGAGCGTAGATCGGGAAAAAATATCCCGTGGAAACTGTACGCTACCCTTTTCTTCCTATCTGCGGGTATCGTCGCGGTCTTTTATGCATGGCACGATGAACATCACAATACTCGGGTAGTCATTGAGGAAAAAGCGAACGCCGTAGGTGTCCTGGGAGAATGTCGCGGAGACCTGAAATCAGCTGCCGCTCAAAACACACTGCTCCAATCTCAAGTAGGTTCGCAGCAAACGACGATCAATAATCAGCAGACCAATTTGACCGCGATGCAGCAGGGTGTTAACGCCCAGCAGTCCACCGTTAATAGTTGCGTCGTGGGACTGACTAAGATCAACACACCAGAGCCGCAAAAAAGCGAATTGCAGCGCGAAAAAATCGACTTGGACCCGGAACATGGAAAGCATTTGAATCTATTCGTGCTCACCACAAACAAGCCAGTCACGCCTATTTCATTTGCCGTTCGATGCGATGCAGACATTAAGTGGATACACTCCCACATCCTCGGGACGGGGATAGAAGAGGGGAGTGGACCAAAACTTCCGCCCGACAAGAAAACCTATTCCTTCGTAACGACTAGGCCTGCGATGGATGAAAGGCACCCTCTGCTGGTTTGGGTTGGCTTTGATGCTGCCGATTTAGGTGCGTGTACATTCACGCCACAGGGCTAGGCCAAAACACAGGATCAATACCAAGCTCGCACATTTCGTGAATGAGCACCACAAGGTTATGACACAGGATCCTACAAAGCGTTTCGTCCACATCGCAACGCCTGTGCTCCTGGGGGCGAATCCCCAAACTTGCGCTCCATCATCGAAATTTAGCTTCGACGGTTAGCAGTGCTGCTCCCAAGCCTTTTTTCCACACCCCGCCTGTGACATCTAACCTTCCCACCATGCGATAAGCTATAAGTAGTATGCTTACCAGCAATATTGCCCCTCAGCAATTGTTCGCCCATTCCGTCGGCAGCGGCGCTACTCTCCTTAACCCCGCCATTTCCAATATTTTGCGCGCAAATCCTTTTGCGGCAATATTTTTACCCGGATTCTTGCAAATTCCTCGACGCTAACCCCAGTCTCCTCAAAGATTTGGCGTCCAAATCTGCACTTTTTTTAATCCGGATCAATCTACCTGCGCCCTTGTTTTACGGTTCGCCGTGGCCGGCAAGCGGGGGTTCTAGTGGTGGCTTTTTTGAGGCGTTCGAATCAGACCGGCGCTCAACAAACTCCGCCGCTCCCGCCAGTTTGCCAGCGGCAACGATTCTCAGGCGCTCAATGTGCTGAGTGATCAAAATGCGAAGCTCCGATAACAGCAGCCATGCATCGTCGTCGTTTGCGACTGTGGCCAGAGCGCAAAGATGCCGGATTTTGTCCTCTAGCCGCCGATTGAGCAAGACTTGGTCCCCAAGGCGTCTTGCCGAGGCTACCAATATCTTTATAAAGAAGGCATAAAGACTAAAGTGACAAAAGATGTACAAGCAGGCTTCGACCCTATCGCAACGATTTGTGGCAAAGCTTTCGCGACCGTCCTACTTGTGGGAGTCTTTCTTGTTTTTGTCCGGGACTTTCAACGGATTGTAACCCGAGTCGGGATCGAACATCGCCGGGTTCAGACTCTGAATGTAAGTGACCACGGTTATGAAGCGTTCGCTTTGCATATCCCCGTTGAAGTAGCGAGTGAACCCGAAGGGCGTCATTATTCCTTGGGCGAGGCGGTATCCGTCGAAAGTTTCTTCTTCGACATTGCGTTCATTGTCCGCCGGATCGCGCCAGGTATAACTTTTCTTGATCGGCAGATGGGTATCGATGTCGAAGTAAACGCTGACCGACTCATCCTTCGAATTGATCAGCGTGACGCGCTGCGCGGCGAGACTGCCGGCCAGGGCATTGCCATCGTAGAAAAGAGCCACCGTGGGATCGTTCACCCAGGTGCGCAGGATTGTTTCCAGTGAGAACTTGCGTCGTCGCAGGTAGTCATCGAGATCTTTTTTCTCCACCGCGCGCGGACCTTTATACGTCACCTCGTACCCTTTATTGCCGGCGTAAATGTACGCGATATCGCGCTGCTGGGTCAGTTCGATCCGTTCTTTGTCGGGGAATTCAACGAAACGCCAAAAGAGAACACCATTGCTCGTGGGGCGCCCGTGATAAAAACTGTAGACCCGTCCCTGCTCCTGCATATCGTGAGCATTCAGGTAAGCTTCTCCTCCCAGGGCTTTAATGCCTTGCTCCAGAAGCTCTCGCGCCTGGTTGGCGTTTTTCTGGTCGAGGGGGATCGCAGCATCCTTGGTCGGGGCGGAGCTTGCAGGAACCTGCGCGCTCGCTTGCGCCGCCGCCTGGGTCGCGACGCAAACAGACGTAGCCGCCGTAAATGCCATTGTAACGATGAGGAGCAGACGTTTCATTTAGCCGATCGGTAGTGAAGCCCGGAACAAGAATTGTAGCTGCTTGCGGAGAGTTGCGGTCATGCGGCGGACTTCCACACTTTTTGCTTGGATGCAGAAAAAACCATGCGCGTCGCGCTCCGTCCAAATAAGGTCAGACCGACTAGCCCACCAGCACAGCTCCGCCGTTTACGTTGAAGACCTCGCCGGTGATGAAGCTCGCGTACTCGGTACACAAGAACAGTACCGGCCCAGCGATTTCTTCCGGCTTGCCTACGCGTCCCATTGGAATGGTGCGCCGAATTTCTTCGCCGCTGCTCGGGTCCTCCAGCGCGGGTTTGGACATGTCCGTATCAACCCAGCCAGGCGCAACTGAGTTCACATAGATTCCCGCCGACGCGAGTTCCGTCGAAAGTCCCTTGACCATGCTGATCAGCGCGCCTTTGCTGGCGGAGTAATCGCAATGGAAGGCCTCACCACGCTGTCCGCTGGTGGAACTGATGAGCACAATGTGACCGCCCGCCGCCCCGATTCTCGGCTGGGCCTTCATCTGAGCCACGGTGTGTTTGACCAGGCCAAACACCGCGTCAAGATTGGTTGAGATGGTGGAGTGCCACTGCTCATCCGTCATCTTCTCGATCGCGACGTCTTCCACGGGCCAGACTCCGTGATTAGCGACGAGAATATCGATCCTGCCAAAATGCTTTGCGGCCTCTACAACCAGCACGCGAGCGGAAGCCGGGTCGTTCAGGCTGCTGCCGATTGCATGACAGTTGGATTCGCCGCATTCTTTCACCAGAGCGTCAGCTTGCGAACGCGCCTTCTGGTAGCTGAAGACAACCTTCGCCCCAGCCGCGGTGAAAAGGCGAACCGTGGCCGCGCCTATGCCACGCGAACCGCCCGTGATCAAAGCGACTTTGCCGGAGAGAGAAAGAGGAATGGACATGGATAGTAGTGTCCAGTTTCCTGTTTCTAGTTGCAAGTCACGACCATTCGGACCGGGACCGAAACCCGTCTCATAGGCAGGCCACTCGGGCAGTCAGTTGTGCATCGCATGGTTGCCACGGCTGTGGCGACGCGCGCGGAGATGAATCTGGATTCCCGCGCGCGCTGGCTTATCCTTGGCCGTCTTCTCGCCGCCACAGGGCCAGGGCCGGTGCACCGAGCGCCAGCATCCCGAGGGTGCCGGATCTTGGAGCAGAGTCGGACTCGTCGAACTTTGCCGCTCCCTCTCCGGCGACGAGGGCCTCACCCGCAACCGTCTCATACGCGTAACCAAGCAGCGTGGCATCGATACCGAGCTTGTGCGCGCGCACGCCGGCGGTCACGGTGATCACGGCCCATCCATAGTGGGTTTGACCCTCGATGTTGAATTTCAAACCTAGAAAACGTTTCCCCACGTTGGGGAACGGGCCTTCAATGATGGTTCCGGACGTATCCGCAACGTTAACCGCAGGGGCCTCATTCTGAAAGAAATTGGCGCCCCGTCCGATGCGCTGCCCCAGCTTCAGGGCCTGCGGCGAGTAGCCCGATGAACTGTAGCCCAGGACGCCATTCTGCGAAGCCAGTCCACGCACGGCCAGACGCCTGTCTTCGGTGGCAAAATTATAGATACTCAGGACAAAGTCGTTGATGCCATCATGATTGACGTCAATGTACACTGTGCCGTTGGTAAAGTTGGTATGGGCCGGTGTGTACACGACCTCTGCGTTGGCCGGCGGGGTGGCGGCAAGCAGCCCAACTCCGGCAGCCCCGGCAGCCATTGCATAAGCTGCCAGACGCAAATGGAAGCTTTCCGACGAACCCTCGCTCGCGCTCTGCGCTGCGCGAGTCCGTTGACGTTTCAATTCCTCACGGGGGTGATTCATAAATCCTCCTTACTAAGATCCTGGATTGTTGAGAGGAGCCCAGTGGCGACTGTGTGGCCAGAACGCCAGCGAGAATACCCCTCTGGAACCGCTGGCACGGCGAAATTATACGCGCTGTTTCGCGGCGAGAACAGCCTGTGTACTCATCTACTGGACGAGTACAAAGCCGGCAACTCTGGGCGCACTTTCCCTCGGCTCAAGCGGCCTCGCAATGTGGCGTCGCCCGTAAAATCCAGTCGGCAGAAATTCCAGGGTCATGAGTGCAGGCTAGCTCAGGGCGCGACCAGAGCCAGCGCGGGCGCTCCACGACTTTGAGGATGCGATTCTGGTGAATCTCTGCGGTGTCGATCACCAAAATGCTGTGCTTCTGCGGAGCCATCGCATAAAGCGTCTTGCCGTCATTCGTCATCACGGCGCTCCAGAAGGGCATCTTGGTTTTGATGGTGCCAATCTTCCGCCAAGTGTGCGTATCGAGGACGCGAAATTCGTTCGCCAACGCGTCGTTCGGGCGCAGATTCGGCGGCCGGCCGTAATCCAGATAAAAGCGGTTGTCGTAGTGGCGATCGTAGGTGGTGTTGTACCCCAGATAGATGCGGCTCCCGTCGGGCGAGGTGGGCCAAGCGGCCGGAGGAATGCGGTTGGGAAGAACGGGACGTGCCGCGGTGTCGGAGAATTCGTGCGTGTCAACACTCATCTGAAAAACTGCGCCGTCTCCACGGACGATCGCTATATCTTGACCAGCGGCAGGCTCAATCGCCTCGGCCGCGCCGATTCGCCTGTCCCACGGAAGCACGATGTCTGTGTTTTGCAGCTCGTGGGATTCGGCATCCACACGAATCAGTCTGATCCTATTGGTTCGCGGGCAAAGAAAATCGAACTGCTGCGCGGTTGGGTGAGAGATGAATCGACCGGGGCCGCAGTTGTACAGACGCACGTTGTTGGGCAGAAACTCGCCGGTCTGGGTGTCAAAGGTGGCGAGCAGAAACATATCCGCGTCAGCCGATTTGGGCGTGTCGAGCAGGATTCGCAACGCCAGGCCGTCGCCGGATACTGCCATGGCTGAAAAGGCCGGGAGCACGTTCGCCACTTCGCGGTACTGCACAGTGCTTCGCTGTATGACGACTCCCTGGCCGGTGTCGATCACCGCGAGTTCGCTGGAATCGCCTTCTGTGATCGATGCGACGTAGAGTCGGCTTCCATCCGGCGAGAGCGCAAAATCCGCATTGACGCCGGTGCGAATGCTGCCCATTACTTTGGCAGATTCAGGATCGATGAGCCATATCCGCTCTCCCGGCGAGCCCGCGTCGGGTTTGGGATCGAGCACATACAGCCAACCGGGCTCGGGCTTTGTCCAGTTTTCTACTTCAATGTTCGAGCTTCGGGAAACGTTGACCTGTTTTGGCACGTTATTCTGGCCGCCGGGCGCGGCCGCATGGGTGGGGCGCGTCGCCAAGCCCACCGTTAGGGACACGGAAAGGAGACAAGCCAAGGACGGCAGGAGATTCGCTTTCATATATTGCCCGGAACTCCCGATTTAGACTTCCAGTTTGCGCATTATATACGCCTCCTGCACTCGGCAGCGCGTTCGGCCTCGCGTAAAGCAGATACTTCCATCAGACGATTGCGTCAGCTACTCTCAGCGGTCCTCTCTGCAAGCACCTGGAAGTGCGTCGCCAATAAACTAAGCGATATGAGACAATCTCGCGAGTCAATCTCTAACCTGGACGGTCCTCCTTTCGTGAGTAGCATAGAACTGATGACGAGGGCCAAGATCTTGGCCGTAGTCCTGCTGTGCGCCAGTTTGGCTTCCGCGATTGAGAAATCGAACTTCACATTCTCCGTGGCCTACGGCCCGCATCCTGTGGGTTTTCGGGTGGTGCAGCAGTACGACTACACGCGCTCCTACAAACGCGTCGACACGGAAGGCAATCTGATCACGGGGGAGCGGGCTCGCCCCATCCAGACGCTGATCTGGTATCCCGCGCAAGCGGCCCCAGACGCCAAGCCCATGCTCTTCGGCCGCTATCTCGACCTCATGCCGACCGAAGACGCCTTCACGCCCCTGAGCGCCGAACAGCACGCCCTCAAGCTGAAAGCTCTGCTTCAGTCGAACTCCATTGGCAAGAATTACGAGCGCGAGCGCGTTCAGGTAACTAAAGTCTTCGAAGATGCGGGCCCGCAGCCCGGCCCTTTCCCCGTGGTCATCTACGCACCCAGCCTGAGCGCTTCAGCATTCGAGAACTCGGACCTCTGCGAGTACCTGGCCAGCCACGGCTTCATCGTGCTTTCCATCCCCAGCCTCGGCATGCATTCGCGCGGCATGACTTTGGATCTGGAAGGTATCGAGGCCCAGGTAGGTGATATCGAGTTTCTAATTGGCTATCTGCATACCATCCCGCAGGCGGACCCGACGCGCATCGCGGTCGCGGGCTGGAGCTGGGGTGGCATGACCAATGTCTTCGCTGCGTTGCAGGATTCGCGCATTCAGGCGCTGGTGAGCCTGGATGGGGCGCTCCGTTATCAGCCTGCGCGGATGAAGGAAGGCGAAGCCGTCGGCCTGATCGATCCCAACAAGCTTACCGTGCCCCTGCTTTATATTTCCTCCCAAGCCTACACGCTGGAAGAGCTGAACCAGCTCAACAATGCGCTGAAGATCGAAAACTCCTACAACTTTCTCAACAAGTTGAAGTACAACGATACGTACCTGGTGCAGACCTCGGAGATGATCCACCCCGGCTTTTCCTCACTCTTCATCCGCTTTCGCGAGGACCAATACTTCACCGACTACACCGCGGCGGAGTTCAGCGAGAACTACAGTTGGACCGCTCGGTATGTGCTCGAGTTCCTGCAGGCGTACGCGAACAATGATGGACGCGCCCGCCAGTTCCTCAAAAATGAGCCGGAGAAGAATTCGGTTCCACCCCACCTGTTCAAGATGGATGTCAGGGAGGCGCTGCGCCCAGCCGCCAACATCCCCGATTTTGCGCGCGACCTGGCAGCTCAGGGCTTTGACAAGGCGACGGAGATCTACCAGAGGGTTAGGAAGAACGATCCCGGCTTCAAACTCCCGGAACGCGACGTCAACAGCTGGGGTTACGACCTCCTAGGGGCGGACAAGGTGACCAAAGCCGTCGCCATCTTCCAGCTTAATGTAGCCATGTACCCCGAGAGTTCGAACGCCTACGACAGTCTGGCTGAGGCCCAGGAGGCGGCGGGTGACAAATCAGGGGCAATCGCGAACTATCACAAGTCGCTATCGCTGAACGATCAGAACCAGCATGCAATTGCGCGCTTGAAGGAGCTCGAAGCCGGCAAGGCACAATGAAAGCGTCTTTGCGCGCAGGATTTGCTGTCGCTCCTTCCCAAACAGGAAGCACAGCCCCGCATAATTGCTGTTAACAGACCTACCCTGAAGGGTCCGCTCTGAAGCCCTAAAAACCATC
>PLUI01000234.1:27189-27582 GCA_003164855.1 Acidobacteriaceae bacterium | reverse complement strand
ACTACGGCCTCACCTCCAACGATGTGGTCGATACCGCCCAGGCTTTATTGATCAAGCAGGCTTCGGCACTCATTGCCCAGGACCTCAAGCGGCTGGCCGAAGTGCTTGAACGCCGCGCATGGGAATTCAAAGACACGCCCANNGCATTCACGCCGAGCCCATCACCTTTGGCTTCAAGATCGCCAATTGGTATTCCGAAACACAACGCAACATCGCGCGCTTTAGCGCGGCTGCCGAGGACTTGCGGGTGGGAAAGTTCTCCGGTGCGGTTGGTATTTTTGCGCATCTCACGCCGGAAATCGAAGAGAAGATCTGCGCGCGTCTGGGTCTGAAAGCGGCCGCGGTATCGTCGCAGGTAATCCAGCGTGACCGGCATGCGCACTATCTCGCCAC
>PLUI01000234.1:0-27136 GCA_003164855.1 Acidobacteriaceae bacterium | reverse complement strand
GCACGAGCGCGACATCTCGCACTCTTCCACCGAACGTGTAATTCTGCCCGACTCCACCACGCTGCTGGACTACCTGCTCAATAAGACCGTCAACCTGATTGAGACCATGTTCGTCTATCCCAAACGCATGTTGGCCAATCTGGAAAGCACGCACGGCCTGATCTTCAGCGGCCAGCTTCTTCTCGACCTGGTGGAGCACGGAGTTTCCCGCGAGGACGCCTACCGCCTGGTCCAGTCGCACGCTATGCGGGCGTGGAAAGAAGGTCTGAACTTCTACCGGTTGGTGCTGGCCGACAAGGAAATCACGGAAAAAGTTCCCCGCAAGCAGATCGAATACGCATTCGATCTGCCCCGTCAGTTGAAAAATGTCGATAAGATCTTCGCGCGCGTATTCGGTAACCCCAGTGCTAAACGGGGAAAGACCACTGCTCGCGCGCGATCCACTCGCACTCGAAGCCGCCGCTAAACGCACTCGCCACATAATTTAACCCGGCTGGCGTGACGAAGTTGCGCGCCTGCCTTGCTTTGCTGCCGTCCCTCTTTCAAGCATCTTCCTCCTGCATGTCAGCATCGAAGGAATTAACCAAGCGGTTAGTTCGTAAAGTTTCGTCAAATTGGGTCGGAGGTGACCTGTGAGAATGAATAGAACGAAAAAGGAAGGTTTGTTGAAGACAGTAGGTGCAATGCTGGCTGTGGCACTGTTGAGCGCAACGCTTGTCGCTCAAACGGAGCAAGCAACGCGCTACGACAATCAAATTCAAACTACGCTGACGCAAAAGTTAGCGACAAGAAATCAATTCCGCGACATTCGATCGAGCGTGGAAGGCGGCATCGTAACCCTCACGGGTACGGTCGATCTCTACCAGCGCAAACTGGATGCCGCCAAACTCGCCCGCAACGCCGCTAAGGTGCAGGGCGTGCGTAACCTGATCACGGTGGCGGGGCCGAACGTCCTCGACGCGCAATTGGAGCAGAAACTGGCCCGGAAGTTGCGGTATGTGCGCGCTGGCTACGACATCACGTTCGACTACTTCGCGCTGAACGTGAAGGATGGCGTCGTTACCGTGGAAGGGCAGGATAGAACCGGCGTAGGCCGCGATGAAGCTCTCGCCGACATCCAGAACATGCCCGGAGTGAAAGATGTGATTGCGAACATCTCGGTGGAACCGGTCTCGCCGATGGACGATGGTCTGCGCCTGCGTGCGGCACGCGCCATCTACGGCGACTCTGTGCTGAGCAGATACGCCATCGACCCCGTGCGGCCGATTCGCATCATCGTGGATAACGGTCACGTCACGCTTTACGGCTCGGTGGACAGCAACATGGACAAAACAGTCGCCGGAATTCGAGCTAACCAGCTCTTCGGCGCCTTCAGCGTGGAAAATAAACTGGTCGTGGAGAAAGATTCGGGGCAGCCTGGGATGTGATCGAAGTTGCCGTGACAAAGGCGCGGCGCAAACCGCGCCTTTGTCCTATTCACAGTCGATTGATCAGTGACGCCACGTACCCGGCGCCAAATCCATTATCGATGTTCACCACGCTGACATTCGAAGCGCAGGAATTCAGCATCCCGAGCAGTGCCGTGAGTCCTTTGAACGACGCGCCATAACCCACGCTGGTGGGCACGGCAATCACTGGCACGCCGACCAGGCCTCCGACGACGCTGGGCAACGCGCCTTCCATGCCGGCGCACACAATCACCACGCGGGCTTTCATCAGAGCTTCGCGATTAGCCAGCAGACGATGAATCCCCGCGACCCCCACATCGTAGAAGTGCTCTACTGTATTGCCCATCAGTTCCGCAGTCACCACCGCTTCCTCGGCAACGGAGATGTCGCTGGTGCCCGCCGAGACCACCGCGATCATTCCTTTGCCGTAGATCTGCGCGTCCTGCTGCAGCACAATCGCCCGAGCCAATTCGCGATATTCCGCCCGGCGCACTTTTTTCTTTACCGCGGCAAACTGCTTCTTATCGGTGCGGGTGGCCAGAACGTTGCCGCCATGCTTCGCCAGCCGCGCGAAAATCTCTGCCGCCTGCAGCGGAGTCTTCCGCTCTCCGAAAATCACCTCCGGCATGCCCGCCCGTAGCCTGCGATGGTGGTCGACCTTGGCAAATCCAAGATCTTCGAACGGTAAATGACGCAGGCGCTCGACTGCGTCGTCGGGCGCGATCTCGCCCCGCCGCACTTGCTCGAACAATTTGCGGATGGATTCAGCGTTCACGGAAGCACTCAGCACTCGGCATTCACCACTCAGCCAAGCGCAGTCTAGATTAGCATCAGCGAGCCAAGTCGAGTTTTTTACGCGTGCACGCCGCGGGAGGCGGCGGAACGGAGCCGTGCAATCACGGCGACGCAGACCTTGCGGGCGAGTCCGGGTTCGTTCAGGTGAGCCAGAAACAGACGGCGCAATCCGCGGGGCTTCACACGTCCCGCCAGATAGGCATCGTAGATCATGCTTCCCATGCGGTATCCCCATTCTCGTGTGATCGAATCAAACTTCTCATCATCGGCGCGGATGGCGGCCAGCGCGGCCCTTTCGCATGCGGCGCGCGACAGCGTGAAGGCAGCATCCGCGTCGGGCGCGAGCCTTGCCGGATAGAGCACTCGCGAGCCAAAGTAAGCTGCGGCATTTTCAATGACGCGGATGTAGAAAGCATCCATTGCCGCAGTCGCATTGTTTTTTTCATGAGTACCGGTTATACCGTGTCCGTTCAGCCGGTTCGGCAGACCCCGGCACGCGTGATGCACAAAGCGGGCGGCATCCTCGGCTGCATGTACCAATTGAAATTCGCGGATACAAAAGGCGTTCAGCTCCGGGAAATAAGCGCTTCCCCGTTCTTCCACGCTCGCCAGCATGCTTTCAAGTTGTTGTCCGCTGATGGCCTTGCGCGAGAGCAGGCGGCGCACCATCGCATCCGACGATTTGCCGTGAACCTCCGGCAGCATATCGACCAGAAACTTCGGCTGTGTGCCATTGTGCGGTGAGTATCGATTGATCTCCAGAAAGCTGGCCAAGCTACCGACCAGGTTGTAGATCGAGGGCGCGTAGTCGGGACCACTGTCGCAGCGGCTCCACTGATCCAGAAACAACCGGTAGCTTTCGTACTTCTCCAGCGGTGTTGCATTGAAGACGCATAAGACGTCATCCTGGACGCGCACTGCTTCAACCTTGTCCGCTCGTTCACCGGCGGCTCGCCAATACAGCGCGTCCACGTTCTGCAGCACAGTCAGGATTTTAGCGGCGGGCGTGTGCTCGCGCAGCACGCGGGGCAGATGTTCCGGCGCAAGGTGCGACTCGCCGAACAGCACAAAGATTGCCGCTCCCGGATGGCGCTCGCGGATTTCAGCAATCTTCGCAGCCGCATGACGATCGCGCGCTCCGATCTTTCGCAGATTCTCCCGCGGCATGCAATCGAGCCCGTAGACCCCCTCCCCATGGTCGCGCGCTGCGACCAGCAATTCGTGGAACGGCGTCCAATCGTAGCCCCAGTCCAGGTCGTATCGGATGCGCTGGCGCAATTCGTTCTCGTCAATTTCCCGCCGCCACCATTCGTCGAGGATGTGCTGATCGCGTGCGAAAATGGTTTCCACTCCCAGCACCACTGGGCGGTCTCCGGCCAGCGCGCGCTGTTCGATCAGCGATGCCGCGTAACGCTGTGCGGCGGGCAGGGCATGATAGTCCCCGATGAGAACTATGTCGGCTGCGCTCACAGCAGTCTGAATCTGCTGGCGGTCCGCAATAGAAGCGTAGTCGGTGAAGGCTTGCGCGAACTCACGAAGATATTTGCGGCGGCCGTGCGAATCCTGGGCACGAATTTCGCGCTCCACTCCAGCCAGCGCGTGCAACTGCGCCGCGCTTCGCCGAGATCGCAAATTGGCCGTAGATGCCATAAAGTTGGCTTCTAGCTCTTAGCTCCTAAGCTCTGGCCTCAACCTTCCCCCTCTTCGCCTTGACTTCCTGTTTAGCTACTCCCTATGCTCCAACTTCGGGGTGATTTTTCGGTCGCCTCGCCGGAGAAGCCTTGCCGAATCATCCACCGCAAAATCTGACCATCGCGACCACCGGCGCCAGCGGATCGATTTTCCTCCGCCAACTGCTGCTGGCGGTCGAGCACGATGCGCGCGTTCAGACCGTAAACTTCATCGCATCGGACTCCGGCCTGCGCGTGCTGGCCGAAGAACTCGACATTCAGGGACGTTCGAATCTCGTCGGCCAGCTCCTTTCCAGCGCCGATAGCGTTGCCCCCGAAAAGGCCTCGCCACGCAATTCCACGAAAACTTCAGTTCGCCGCTCGGCAAACATCTCGTCCAAAATTCAAGAGCAATCGAACGCTGACATTGGAGCCAATGTCGCCAGCGGTTCTTATCCCGCCGACGCCATGATCGTGATCCCCTGCAGCATGGGCACTTTGGCCCGCATCGCCAACGGCATCGCCTCGCACCTGATCGAGCGTGCCGCCGACGTCTGCCTGAAAGAGAAGCGTCCGCTGGTGCTTTGCGTCCGCGAAACGCCGCTCAATAAAATCCATATCCGCAACCTGTACCGGGCCGCCGATGCCGGGGCCACCGTCTTCCCCCTCATCCCGGCCTTCTATTACCGGCCGGCCAGCTTAGATGACATGGCTCGCGAGTTCGCCCATCGCGTGCTCGCCCATGTGGGTCTTCCCCAACCCCAAGCCTTCCACTGGAAAGGCTGAGTTATCAGTAACTTGCTCGCCTAAGGACAAAAACTCCCTCGCCTGAGTGAAGATCGGCTTGGCGATCGGGGATCTTAAGTGTAGAGAGCCTTCGGTGTAGGTCCCAGATACCCGGCGGTCATGTACGGCGGGGGTACTTTACGATGGTGGGCCATTTGGCTGGGCACGCGCCGTGATCTTTGCGACTTCCTGGTTGAGCTTTTCTTCCGGAATGTCGTGGCCCATACTTCTGAAGCTCTCCTGAGCATTGAGCACGTATTGATGGGAGAGACTGGCATTGCCGGCGAGTTGCTCAAGGGCCGCCAGCCTCAGGTAATTTCGTCCGGTATCGATCAGGAGCGCCTTATCCCCTTGTGCGCTCGGCAGTTTGGTCATCGATTTTGAGAAATTTGTGTCGCCCAGCAGGGCTTCGCGGGCGTGTTCAGGATCGGCTTGATCGTACTGCAAGAGGGCGAGCTGCCCGTGACCGGCCCCGGCGAGCATTTCCTCCCACATTAGCCGTCCATCTGTGATGGTTCTCCCAAAGTGCCAACCGACTAAGACTCCGACGAGGAGACCGGATGACACCGCAATGCCGCAGAACTTCAGCGTTTTCATGTGCTCCTCAATGCTTACCGCGAGGGCTCGCAAGCGTCTTGCTTGTTCATCGCCTGCACAAGCTTCTTCAGGTGCCCCTCTGAATAGTCCTTCCACCCTGCCTGCTTCAAGATGGTCTGAGCTTTTTGCATCCAGGTTTGGGATGCAGGCAAGTTGCCCGCAGCCTCTTCTACCATTGCAAGCCGGACATAAGTGATGCCGGTTTCCACGTCGATCAGAGTAAGTGTGGCGGGATCTGTCACCTCCGGCCTGCTCTTCCGAGCGATATCCAGAAGCAGGTTCAATGATTCCCGTCGGCCTTCCGGTCCGTATTTTGGATCTTGAAGCCTCATCGCTGAACCCATGTTGACCTCCCACAAGCGAGCCATCAAATCATAGGTTTTGAGAAAATCTCTCCCTGCGGGATCGCCGAACGGGCGCCCCTCGCGCAAGCGCTCGCGTGTCGACGAGGGTTTCCATCCGGTGAACAGCCCGAGGCCGGCACCGACCAGGAATAACAGACCGAAGAGTCCGGCCTTCTTGAGCACGCGTCACGCCCTTTGTGGAGATGAATCCTAAGTCTAGGAGTGCCAGAGTATCGGCCCCAGATACCTTCCGGACGTGTACGGCGGGGTAAGTCTATGTGGCCGGGGTAATTCCACGTTTTCCAGAGGCACGCCTCCGGCCGGGTAGCGTAGAATGCGGCAAATTCCCTGACAGGTGATTTTTATGTCTCTGCCGATTCAGCAGGCCGAGTGGGGCAAGAGGAAATTCATGCCTTCACGCCCGCAGCGGCGGGGGTTCCTCGTAGCATCATTCTGTGCAGGGTTCCTGATGCTGGCCATAACCGTGGCCTACGCCGCGGACGATCACAATCCCTATGCAGGAGATGCCAAGGCGGCGAAGGCGGGAGAGTTCGAATTCCGCATCAACTGCGCACTATGCCACGGCCTGGGCGCACACGGCGGCGGCCGCGGGCCCGACTTGACCCGCACACAAAAGAAGCACGCGCATTCCGATGCGGAATTGTTTCAGGTGATCAGCAATGGAATCCCCGGCACCGTCATGCCCGCCAACGGAACGAACGGTCAAGGCGTCGGCATGACCGACGAAGAGATCTGGCAGATTATCGCCTACATCCGCAGCATAGAAGTAAAAGCTCCAGCGAATCCCGTCGGCAATGCCGCGCACGGCAAAGAACTTTTTTACGGCGACGCCAACTGTTCGCTCTGCCACATGATTGAGGGCAAGGGCGGACGCGTAGGACCGGAGCTTACGGGCGTTGGCGGCTCGCGAACCAGAGCATCTCTCATCGATTCGGTGCGCAATCCCAGCCGTCGTCTGGCCTGGGGTCTGACTGAATCCACGAAAGAGTTTCCCCAGGAATACGAAACCATCACCGTGGTCACCGCGGACGGAAAACAAATCAAGGGCGTGGCGTTAAACGAAGACAACTTCAGCGTGCAGATCGTGGACACGAACGAACAAATCCATCTCCTGGAAAAAGACAAACTCCGTTCCTTTCAGAAAAGCCGGGAGTCGATCATGCCGCAATACAATGCAGATATTTTGAGCGACAAAGACCTCGATGACATTGTCGCTTACCTGACCAGCGTGGGGACGAAATGACGCTCCGCGAAATAAGAGTCCGCGAAATCGTCGCCGGTTTGTTGACAATCTGCCTGGCTTGCGCCGTTCTTACGTCAACTGCTAGCTCGCAAATCACATTCGAGCGTTTGCTGAATTCCGCCAAAGAGCCGCAGAACTGGCTGACATATTCCGGCGATTACTCGGGACGGCGCTTCAGCCCACTCGATCAGATCAGCGTCGCCACCGCGCACTCCCTGACCGCGAAATGGGTCTACCAGACTGGGGCAACCGGCAAGGACGAGAATACGCCGCTGGTCGTAGACGGTATTCTCTACGCCACCGCGCAAGACGACCGTGCCTTCGCTCTCGATGCGCGCACCGGCCGCCCCATCTGGATGTATCAGCATCAACTGCCCGAGGATATTCGTCCCTGCTGCGGGCGGGTGAATCGCGGCCTCGCCATTCTAGGAGACAAGGTTTTTCTGGGAACGCTCGACGGGCACGTGATCGCGCTCGACAGCAAAACAGGAAACGTTGTCTGGGATGTCGTCGCAGCGGATTATCGCACCGGGTACAGCTTTACCGTCGCACCGCTCGCGGTGAAAAATCTCATCGTCATTGGCGTTTCGGGAGGCGAGTATGGAGTGCGCGGATTCATCGACGCTTATGATGCCGCGACCGGAGCACGAAAATGGCGCTTCTACACTGTGCCCGGTCCGGGCGAGCCGGGCCACGAAACCTGGGAGGGCGATTCGTGGAAGATCGGCGGCGCTCCGGCGTGGAATACCGGAACCTACGACGCGCTAACCAACCAGATTTTCTGGCCGACCGGAAATCCTTCTCCCTCCAATCGCGGCGAGGNNGGCGAGGTCGACCAGGACGATCGACACGGCCCCGGCGAGGGCCGCGCCGGCGATAATCTCTACAGCAATTCGCTGCTCGCCCTCAATGCTGACACTGGAAAGATGAACTGGTATTTCCAGTTCACTAAGCACGACGAGCATGACTGGGACGCCACCCAGGTCCCGGTAATCATCGATTCCGGTGGCCGGCATCTGATCGCGCAGGCGAATCGCAACGGATACTTCTACGTGATCGATCGCGCGACCGGCAAACTTATTTCCGCGACGGCCTACGGCAAGACCACGTGGAGCGATACCAAAGATGCCGAAGGCCGTCCCGTGGCCAAGAAAGAAGCTTCGCCAACGCTCGAGGGGCACACGGTCTGTCCCGGAGCGCTGGGCACGACCAACTTCATGGCTCCGGCGTTCGATCCACAAACGGCGCTCTTCTACGTTACCGCCCGCGATCAATGCGATATTTTTAGCACGGCTCCGCAACCCTACGAGGCCGGCCATGCTTACTACGGCAGCGCATACTTTCCATCGGAAGAGGCCGAGCCCTATCGCGGCTTCCTGAAGGCGATCGATCCCGCGACCGGGGAGATCAAGTGGAAGTTCGAGCATACCTCGCCCACATGGTCGGGCGCGCTCGCAACCGCTGGCGGCTTGGTATTTACCGGCGACGCTGAAGGAAACTTCATCGCGCTCGAGGCCGCCACGGGCAAGCCATTGTGGCATTTCCAGATGGGCGGCGCAGTCTACGCCGCGCCCATGGCTTTCGCGGTGGATGGAAAAGAATACGTGGCCATCGCTGCCGGCAGCGCCTTGTACGCCTTTGGCCTGCCCTAGAAAACTCCCCTCAAAAGCGCACAACTACTCCGCTGGAGACTCGCAGGTTGTGCTCGTGAGTCGCGAGTCCGTGGAACATTTGCGTATCGAAGACGTTATCGTAGTACTTATCCAAATTGTGTGTGGTATAGAACTCGTCCAACTGCGCCAGCCGAATTGAAAAATGGCGCGAGACCCTGAAATCGGCCCCACCTCCCAGCATCACTGCCGCATCGGTGTACGTTGTAGCCAATGCAGGCACCGGAGACGTCCCGCCCGTGATCGTGCTCCCAGTCAGGCTGATTCGGTCGAAACCGAATAGAGCATGTATGAATGGCGTTATTCTTGTTTTGCCCCGGAACGAGGCCACCGGTCCAACCAGAAACGAGTAGCCGGTTCCCTTGGGTAGCCCGCCCAATGTGAGGTTGCTCGCAGATATGATTGGACTGCCGTAACGGCCGCCAAAATCCGCGACAACTCCGAACCAATGGTTGGCGTTGTACTGCGCCTCCGCACTCCACCCGTTGAAGTTGTTGGTTGTCGCGAACGGGCCGTTATGTTGGAGCAGATCCACATTCAGGACCTCAGCCTTAAGCCCGCCGAGATCCGCGTGTTCCAGGGAATATCCCCCAAATACCTGCATTTTGGGGATGGAGTCCTGGGCAAATGCGAACGTAGCTAGCAGCGCAACCAGAGCAATTTTTCCGAAAGCCAAACGAGTCATTTAAACCTTTCTTCATCAATCCTGTGCATTCGTAAGCCGTGTTCCAGATCGGAGCACAGCTACGCGCCGTCTATAAAAAACCAATGTCGTTGCGTACGAAATATGAACCTTGACGCCTGCCAGAGGGTTGCAAAGTGTCTGTAGGTAAATGTTTGCAAGCCTCCAATTATAACGTGGGAATATTCGCCGTAGTTCCTCGACGGCCATCCGTCGGGCAAGATTGGCGGGAGACAACTTCACCGAAAAAATACAAAGCTTTGACTGCGGCGTGACATGCGTGTAAGTCACCGCAGGCTACTCTCCGGTTACACCGTAATCTCACGCAAGAAATGGACACGGTGAAAGAGAGGAACTCATGAAGCAACTCACGGAAATTCTGGAACGTACCGCCAACCGGCGCGCATTCCTCAAGAACAGCATGGTCGCCGGTGCGGTGGCGACCGTAGGAGCTGGCATTTTGGGCCGCGGTCTGCCCGCGTTCGCCCAGCAAACCAGCAATGCAACCATGCCCCAGGGCGATGTCGCGATCCTTCGATTCCTCGCGGCAGCCGAACTGATCGAGTCCGACCTTTGGACGCAGTATGCGGAACTAGGTGGTATCGGCAAACTTCCACCCATTGAAGTAGATCCTAACGAACCGTTGAACCCCTATCAGGTAGCCTTGTCGAATCTCGATCCCGATGGGCCGCAATATATCGCCAGCAACACGCTGGATGAAGTCAGCCACGCTACCTTCCTCAATGCCTATCTCGAGTCCAGAGGAGCCGACCCGGTCAACTTAACCGAGTTCGAAACTTTGCCGGGAAGCTCAGCCAAAGGTTCCACCGGCAAGCCGCGCCTCACCAACTTAATGAGTCTTAACGTCGACACCAGCTGGTACGTTCGGTACCGCAGCGCGACCAATCCGGACCTCGGCGCCACTTTTCCTCAGGCGATCACCCTCAACGGAGTAACTGCCATTCCCAGGACCGATGCCGATTATGACGGCAAATCCAACCCCAACTTTCCCGGCAACGATCACATTCAGGCAATCGCGAATGTCGCGGCCTTTCACTTCGGCGCCATCGAGCAAGGTGGCTCTAGTCTTTACGCGGCCATGAGTCAAAAAGTCACTGATCCGGAAGTGCTTGAGATCACNNCCCAATTTTTTCAGCCCACTCAACAAACTAATTCAACCCAGCCTGATCTTCCCGGTCCCCGTCGAATTCAGGCCTAACCTGCCCCATGTCTCGATGATTCGTCCCCTGACCGATAAATTTGCCGGCGCTGTGGCTGCGGTCACGGGCCTAACCGCAAGTGGCCTCTTCATCGGTCAATCGTCAGAGTTCTTCAGCACCCTAAATACACTGGCGGAGGCTGCTGACGCGGCACAACGCGGCGTTTAGTTTCTATTTCATAAATGGTTTTGGGTAGGGCACGGCTTTAGCCGTGCCGCCCAAAGCCAAAAAAGACGCGGGCTTTAGCCCCTCTGAGATCTCATTCTCGACTGGAGGAACACCGATGTTTGAAGGCATATTTCAACCGATGCACCTAATGATTATCGCCGGAATCGCTCTGCTGATCTTTGGCCCCAAGAAGCTTCCCGAGCTCGGAAAAGGAATGGGCGAAGGCATTCGCGGTTTCAAGGCCGCCATGCAAGGCAGAGAGAAAGAGAAAGAGGAGCAACCGGCACTGCCACCGACCCCGGCAACCCCGGAAGAAAAAATATGAGCTTATCGGAAATGATCTTCCTTGCGCTCTTGGGCCTGGTTATTTTCGGACCCAAGAAGCTGGCCGAGGTCGGCCAACAGGCTGGGCAAATGCTGGCTCGATTGAAGAAAGTCAGTGGCGATTTCCAGTCGCAATTGGCCACGGAAATCTCCGCGAAAACGAACGATCGTACGAGTGCGCAATCCTCGGTTGCGCCCAACATAGACAGCTGCCACTAGGCCGCCTACCACGGTCATCGTTCGGGATCGACAGTCTGGTCAAGATAGATCCAGAGAACGCGCGCAAAGAGTGTGATCGTGGGCGCAAGCGGCAGGAACAACACTACGGCCCAGATGGTGTCCGTCGTGATCCACCAGCCCGTTGCCCACCACAGCAGTGCGGCGAAGATCGTGACGGTCACCAGACCCAACGCGTAACTTACATACATCGCTCCTAGAAAGTAACCCGGTTCGCGTTCGAACTTGAGATCGCAGACCGGGCAGCGCTCGTGCATCTTGGGGAATCCGCGGAAGATGGAATAGCGAAAGATGTTTCCCTTGCGGCAGCGGGGACAGCGCTGGTAAAAAATACTTCGCATCGCGGACGGCTTTGTCGCGCTTCCCATCACCAATTCCCAGCCGGAACTCAGCCTAACAGAAGGAGGGAGTGCCACTCTCGGCACCCACTTTCGTGCCGGTTGACGCTGCACTGGTTTTCGTACTAATCTGCGATTACACCGGAAAGGAGGTGGTCGAATGACAAGTTCTGATTGTAGTGGTAATTGTTGTGGGAGTCTAAGACCAGGTGAGGTGGCTGAGACTTAGAGCTGGTTGCTCTAAGCGGGGCTTCGGACGCCGATCGTATCAAGCAAGAACGGATCACGACGCGCCGCAGCTACAGCCCGCACACTAGCCGGTGATTACGGATGGATGCATCGCGTCGGTCGCGCGAAGGCTTCCGACCTTGGGCTTCGGCCCGGTCTTCAGTCCATGACCCGGGAGTTGCCGTGAGAGGCCACGTAGAGTGACCACCTCTTGGTCAATCCCAAACAGTCCACCGGACGGCCCGCAAGTTTAATAGCTTGCGGGCCGTTTGTCGTCTACGGAACCCTTGTGGGTTCGACACGGTCCCCGGTTATCGGCCACTTCTTATCGATTAATTCTCGGGTCCGCGGGCAAGCGCATATCGTGTTGCGGCTAGCTATTACTGCGGTGGCTGCTGGCTTGAACCCGCATCTGGCGGTCCTCCGCGACGATTCTGCATCCACTGCTCACGCTTGGCTTGCATCTCGTCCCACTTCTTCTGTTGATTCGAGTCGAGCAGTTCGCGGATCTGTGAGTCCGTCGCTTTGCGGATGTCCACCATCTTAGCGCGGCGATCCGGCTGGGAAAGAGAACTATCCTGGTGCAGGCTCTCCATCTGAGAACGTTCGGACTGCAGAGCACTCAGTACTTTTCCTTGCTGGTCGGACGTGAGGTTGAGTTGTTTGGTTAGGTCCGCGGTGCGCCGGGCGGGATCGGGGGGACCGTGGTGACGGCCACCGTTGGCTGGTTGATCATTGGACTGGCTATCCTGAGCCGCGGCGAAAGGCGCAACCATTAAGATGGCGCCGGCTGCGACGAGAACAAGCAAGTATTTCTTAAGCATGGGATCTCCTTTTGCAAAGCACTCGATCTAGATCTATAAACGAAATTATGCACCCTTAGTTGCGCAAGAAACACAGACCTGACCAATCTTTGCATAACTTTACGAAACGCAGTTTTAATCTGAAACCAGCGAGCATGCCACAAAAGTTTACAGTGCGTGCCGTGCGGGCGAGATATCATCCGATAAACACGGCGCGGAACGCTTGCCCGATCCTATGAGCCCTACCGGTCCTCAGTTTCAGGTCACGAAGAGTAGAATGTTTCCTGCGCCTGTCTTTGGCTTTGTTCTGCTCTTCTCAGCCGTGCTGTTTCATCCTCATCCACTAAGAGCGCAAACCGCAGCCCCAGCGACAGGAACCAGAATCATTCACGGCGTGGTGAAATCTGGAAACATGCCGATTCCCGGCGCCACAGTTTCAGCGGCAAATGCGGCAACCAAGGAAACAGTCAATACATGGACGGATGTGGATGGCACGTACCTTTTGCGGATTCCCGCCGACGGCTCGTATGCTGTGCAGGTGCAGATGTCGGCATTTGCCACAAGCACGCGGCAAGTGGTATTCGACGCCGCGCATCAGGACTTGTCGGCGAACTTTGAACTGATTCTTCTGTCGCGGGAACGCGCGGCGCACAACGAACAGCGGCAGGCGAATGCGGGCGGCGGACGTGGTTTTCAAAACCTTTCCGTGTTTCAGAGTGGTGCGGGGCAGGATGCAGCCAGCGGTTCCTTGAGCGACGTTGTGCCCTCGGGTATGCCGGTCCCCGGAATTGCACCCGATAGTGCAACGGAATCGGTGGCGGTTGCAGGGAACACTTCCAATTCATTTAATGCCATGAGCGCTGACGAAATGCAGCAGCGCTTCAACGACGCTCGTCAACAGGGCGGAGGATTCGGTGGCGGCGGCGGTTTCGGTGGCCCGGGAGGTGGAGCATTTGGCGGGGGCGGCGGCGGTGCGATGATTTTTGGCCGCCGCGGCTTCGACACCAATCGCCCGCATGGCTCGTTATATTACGGCGTCGGCGATTCGGCTCTGAATGCGTCGCCATTTTCGCTTACCGGGCAGCCCACGGAGAAACCGGAATATCTGCAGAATAGTTTTGGTGGTTCCGTGGGTGGGCCGCTGAATATCCCCCATATCTATCACGGCGGCAGCAAGACTTTTTATTTCATCAATTACAACGGCAAGCGCGCCGAAAATCCTTTCGATCAGTTTTCGACAGTGCCAACGCTGCTGGAGCGGCAGGGAAATTTCTCGCAGACCGCATACACCTCGGGAGCCGAGGCAGGACAGCTCGTCAAGATTTTTGTTCCCGGCACAAACACCGAATACGCCAACAATACGATTCCGCAAATCAACTCGGCCGCGCAAGGATTATTGCAATATATTCCCTTGCCGAACTTGCCGGGAAATTATCAAAACTTCCACTACGTTACTTCCGCCAACAGCGACAGCGATGACCTTAACATACGTTTGAATCGCTCTTTTGGAGCGGCGCCGGTGCGCGGCCGCCGTGGCGGAGGCCGCAATGCTCCGCGCAATAACCTTACGTTTGGCTTCCACTACCACGGATCCGGCAGCGTTCTGACGAATCCATTTCCCAGCGTGGGCGGCAGCACATCGGTGCGCAGCTTTGACATTCCCATTTCCTACACCCGCAGCATCGGAAAGCTCACTAATATTGTCCGCGCGGACTTCAACCGCAGCCGCACGCGCACGCAGAATCTGTACGCTTTCAACAACAACATAACGGGTACGCTCGGGATCACGAGGGTTTCGCAGAATCCCTTCGACTGGGGCCTGCCCAATCTCTCCTTCACAAATTTCGCCAGCCTCCAGGACACGACTCCGCTATTGACCCGGCCCCAGACTTATACCTTCTCCGACAATGTGATTTGGAATCACGGCAAGCACACTGTGCGCTGGGGCGGAGATTACCGCCGCGTACAGGTGAACACGGAGACTGACGGCAGTCCGCGCGGCTCGTTCATCTTTACCGGCCTTAATACTCAGGCCGTCGTCAATGGCCAACCCCAGACCGGTACCGGATATGACTTTGCCGATTTCCTGCTCGGCTTGCCGCAGCAGACTTCCGAGCAGTTCGGTCAGAGCGACCACTTCCACGGCAACTACTGGGATTTGTACGCCCAGGATGAATGGAAAATGCGCGCCAACCTCACGCTCAATCTCGGTGTCCGCTACGAATACGTTTCCCCGCTCACCGAGGAGAACAACCTGATTGCAAACCTCGATCTTTCTCCGGGAGTGTTGAATCCTGCCGTGCCGTTGGGTGTGATGCCGGTGGCGCCGATTCAGCCGGGGCGAGCGGGCCCATACAGCGGCCCCTTGCCGGCCAGCATGGTGCGGCCCGATCGCAACAACTTCGCGCCGCGCATCGGCTTTGCCTGGAAGCCGTTTCCTAAAACGGTAGTGCGCGGCGGATATGGCATTAACTACAACACCGGCGCGTATCAAGGCATCGCGCAGCAGCTCGCCTTGCAGCCGCCGTTCGCTACCACGGCGACGAACATTCAGACCGCTCCTGGAGATCTGACTCTGCAAAACGGATTTACGACCACCGGCATCACCAACAATTATGCGGTGAATCCGAATTACCGGCTGGGCTACGTACAGATTCGCAATCTGGACATTCAACAGCAGATTCGTCCCACCCTGCTGCTGAATATTGATTACACCGGAACCAAAGGAACGGACCTGGACGTTCTGGAAGCGCCGAACCGGACTGCAAACGGGACCGCAATTCGCATTTCCGGCGTTCAAGCTTTCACTTACGAAAATTCCGTGGCAGATTCCGAGGCCAACGCGGGGTCGGTGCGCCTGCGCAAGCGGTTGGCGAAAGGATTCGCAGTCGGCGGCATCTATACATTTTCCAAAGCTTTGGATGATGCCTCTTCCATCGGTGCGGGAGCGACTTCCGGCTCGAACACTCCTGGATTGGGCGCCGGTGGTACGGGCGCGGGCGGAGGAGGCGGCAGTTCCTCGAGCGCAAGCGGCAGTTCGTCGGCTGGCGCGTCGAACGTCGCGCAGAATCCTTTCGATCTGTCTGCCGAACGCGGGCTCTCCAGTTTCAACCAAACGCATAAGTTCACTGCGGATTATTTATTGGAGCTACCCTTCGGTCACGACAAGCGCTGGCTCACGGACAACACACCGTGGCGCGCGGTTTTTGGCGACTGGCAATGGAGCGGCGATTGGACGATCGCGTCGGGATTGCCGTTTACCCCGCGATTTTTGGGCAACATCCAGGACGTGAATGCAGGAACGAACGGCACACTGCGTCCCGATGTGGTTCCTGGGCAATCCGTGAGCCTGCCTAATCCTTCGATCGCCGAATGGTTCAACACCGCTGCCTTCGTTGCTCCTCCCGCGGGACAGTACGGCAACGCGCGGCGCAATAGCATCATCGGCCCGGGCAGCAAGGTGTTTGATATGGCGTTCACAAAGATGGTTCCGCTGAAGGAATCGCGCATGCTGGAGTTTCGGGCACAGGCCACCAACATTTTCAACATCCCGAACTACTCCTCGATTGACACCAGCGTGACCTCGCCTACGTTTGGCCGGGTTACGGCAGTTGGCGCTATGCGACAGTTCACGATTACGGCACGTTTTCGTTTCTGAGGAGATCTGCTTTAGCACGACGCTCTCAAAGAGGGTTGCCATGACTGCCATGCCAAACCGCTTCGCCGACAAAATGATTGCGGTACTGCTGACGCTCATAATCCTGAATGCCACATCGCCCTCGCAACAGGAGTCGGACTATCTCATCCACGTTCAGTCGGATCTCGTGTTGGTGAATGTGACGGTGAGGGACAAGAGCGGGAACTTTGTCCAGGGATTAAAGCCGGAAAACTTCACAATTCTTGAGGACAACAAGCCCCAGAAGGTGATTTCGTTTGATGTGGAGAACGTCGATGCCGTGCCGCCGCCGGACGTAACGCAGGTTAAGCCGTTGCCCGGCGCTCCATCTGCGCCCGCTCCGCCGATTCCCGCCACTCAGTCCACAGCCGCGCAATTTAAAGATCGTCGTCTGATCGTTTTATTTTTCGATCTCTCCGCCATGGAACCGGACGAAATCGACCACGCGGTCACGTCGGCTGAACACTATGTCGATGCACAAATGGCGCCTGCGGACTTGGTCTCAATCGTTTCGTTAGGCAGTTCCCTGCAAGTGAATCAAGACTTCACAACGGATCGCGCCCTGCTGAAAAAACAGTTAGAGCAATTCAGTTCCGGCAGCGGCCAGGGTTTTGAGGAAGGTACCACGGGCACCACCGAGGGAACGCCCGACACCGGTCAGCCCTTCACCGCCGACGATACGGAATACAACATCTTCAATACCGACCGGCGGCTGGAGGCGTTGCGATCGGTGGCGGACAAATTGTCATACGTTCAGCAGAAGAAGTCGCTGATTTATTTTTCCAGCGGCATGGATCGCACCGGCATTGAGAACGAATCGGAGTTGCGTGCCGCCGTGAACGCAGCCGTGCGCTCCAACCTGGCGATTTACACCATGGACATGCGCGGCCTGCAGGCGCTGGTGGCGGGCGGCGAAGCCCAGAACGCCAGCCTGCGCGGCGTTTCGGCGTATTCCGGGCAGGCAACGCTCAATGCCTTAAATTCCAATTTCACCACCCAGGAAACGCTGGTGACGCTCGCCTCCGACACCGGCGGCCGCGCCTTTCTCGACTCCAACGATTTCAGCAAGATTTTCAAGGGCGTGCAGCAGGATACGTCCACTTATTATCTTCTCGGCTACCACAGCACGAACCCTGCACGGGACGGGCATTACCGGCGCATCGTCGTGAAGAGCAACCTTTCCGGAGTGAAGATCGACTACCGCCGCGGATACTATGCCCCGGCGGACTATAAGCATTCCACGAAGGACGACAAGGAACGGCAACTGGAAGAGGAACTGGCTTCCGAACTGCCGGCCACCGATTTGCCGCTCTATCTCGGTATCGCCTACTTCCGCCTGGAGGGCAACAAGTTTTTTNNGCGGAAGTTCAAAAAAAGAATGTGCAGTATGACACTGGGATGAGCCTGCTGAGCGGTAAGTATCACCTTAAGTTTGTCGTGCGCGAGAATCAGACCGGCCGCATGGGATCGTTCGAAACCGACATTGACGTGCCGGACTTGAAGGGGCAGCCCCTCAAGATGAGTTCCATAGTGCTGGCCAGCCAGACTCAAACGGCAAAAAAGGGCACCGGCTTGAACCCGCTGGTTCACGATGGTTCGGAGATCATTCCGAACATCACGCACGTTTTCTCCGCCTCGCAACATTTGCTTCTCTACTATGAGGTCTACGATCCAGCCCGTCCGGCGGTCGCGGATTCTGCCAGGGGCGCAGACAAGCCTGGCATCCGCCTCTTGACCAACGTCGCATTTTTTCAGGGAAAAACCAAGACCTACGAGAGTTCGCTAGTCGAGATTACCGAACTGAATGCGCGCGATCGGAAGGCCGCCGTCTTCCAGCTGGACGTACCACTCGCATCGCTCAAACCCGGCTTTTACACCTGTCAGGTCAATGTGATCGATGATGCCGCGGGACACTTTTTGTTTCCAAGACTTGCCTTGCTCATCCGGAAGGAAGGTCGGGTTTAGTCGGGAGGCCAGGAGGGAAGTCAGGCGTGAAAACAGCCCAATTCCGCCGATTCTCCAGTGATCTGGATCACAGCCCCGAGCCCGCCACCTTCGCTACAGTAGATTCCATATGGGCGGGTTTTCCATTCTCACCAACCGCAAGCGCGCCATCGTCGCCCTCGCGCACTCCGTCGTGTTTCTCCTGATTGCAGTGCGGCAAATGGTTGCGGCCACTCCCGCCGCCGGCGTCTGGTTACCCTCCACGGTGCGCCCCGGCACCTGGATTCTCTGCGGAATCTTCGCAATCGTCTCCTCCATTCTTTTGTGGCTCCTCGTCATTTCCCGCGGATGGATGGAGAAATTCTATTTCGCATTCTGCACCATCAGTGCAGGATCAGGCCTTCTTCGCACCGCCGCCGGCGACCAGACCTTTCATGCCGGCCTCTATATAAGGGTAATCATGCTGGTCAGCGCAGTTCTGGTGGGCTTGTTGATCGTCCGCCGCTACTCCGGCGCGCAATCGCAGCCCGCTGAAAGCAGTTCTTAGAGTTCCTCTCATCCTCTGTTTGTCGGGCATTTGGCCGATTGCATGCACTAGCAGTATCCTTGCCCAGTGTCCTATCTCGACGAATCCTTTTTAAGCGGCCAGCGCGAGCGCCGCCGCCTGGCAGCCAACTATGCCAGCATGACGGACGAAGAACTGCAGAAGCTAGCCCGGAGTGCGGAGACGCTCACCGAACTGGCCTGGGATGCGCTCGAAGACGAGATGGACCGGCGGCATCTGGAATATTCCGACGATCCAGCTCCCCAGCCGCGGCAGGAAATGGAAGTACGCGAACTCGTGACCATCCGCCAGTTTCGCGATCTGCCCGAAGCGCTGCTGGCCAAGGGCAGCCTGGAGTCGGCTGGCATCGAATGTTTTCTGGCTGACGAAAATCTGGTGCGCCTCGACTGGTTCATTTCAAACTTCATCGGCGGCATCAAACTTAAAGTGCGCGCCCTAGACGCAGCCAACGCGCAAAAGCTCCTCGACGAGCCGATTCTCGAAGGTCTATACGTCCAGGGCATCGGCCTGTACGAGCAGCCGCGTTGCCCCAAGTGCCAGTCGCTGGACGTGAACTTCCAGGAGTTGGACCGTCCCATCGCCTACCTGAGCGCATTCCTCCGCGTGCCCATCCCCGTGCAGCGCCCGGCCTGGCATTGCCACGCGTGCGATGCGGAGTGGGAAGATGATGGGACCGAAGGCGGCAGCATTGAAGCGCTTTTCTAAATGTGCCGAAACAGCGGTTTAGTTGCCTGCCCACATCAAATTGCTTCTATTGAGCGAATGGACCCACCGGATCCGCTGTCTCCGCTAAGAAATAGACCTGCTCATCAATCATATAGCCCAGACTGTTCTGGGTGTAGTCGAGACCCTCTACTTCACCTGGAAGGGTTATCGTGTACACGGGACTGACCGTTCCGGTGAACGACACTTGATAAATCTTTCCCCCTTGCTCAAACGGAGAAGCGTTGTCGGCTGCGATAAAGAGGCTGTTCGTGGCTGAGTTGTAGGATACGCCCTGAATGTAGGGAATATTCTCAGAAAGAGGGAGGACGCCGATGAGCGTTAGATTGGACCAATCATAGATCCATAATCTCGACCCATCGCAGAACGACGATACATATAAAGCTTTCTCCGCAGGCACAACAGCCACGCCGGAAACCTCATGGCCATCGGCAGAAATGTTGCGCGAATTGATGAGCGGAAGCTCCGTTTCGGTTGCGCTGTAAACCGCCAGCGTCTGAAACTGGAATGTGCACGTGCCAGCGTAGCCGTAGTTTTCGGCCGGCAGGTAGATGTTTCCGTTGTAATACTCGCCGTCGCCCAGGTGATCGATTCCCGCCGTAAGTCCAGCGAATGGAGATTTGTTCGAAGTCACCAAACTCCAAGTTGAATCGTTGTTACGCTTGTAAATCGCTCCCGTATCGAACGTGTAGTTGTAAGTACCGTCTGTAGCCCACCCTTGCCACGAGGAAGTTGGTGGGCTGACCATGAATGGGCGGAACGCCAGGTCTGAGGCCTCCAGTGAAACCGTGATGGTGAGGGTTGCCTCAGTATTGCCTGCCGGGTTGAAAGCCGTAGCCATATACGTTGCCGGGCCGGCCACCGCCAAGGGCGTTCCGCTTATGACGCCCGTGCTTGGGTTTAGGGTAAGGCCCGCGGGAAGATCTGGGCTCACAAAATACTGGGTCCCTGCAGCACCGGTGCCTGCCGGGCTGTTAGCCGTGATCGGCTTCCATAGAGTGTACGTCGCCGTGGCCGCAGTATAGTTAAACTCCGGGACCACCTGGGGGCCGATTCCACCGTTACTATGCGCGCCACATCCGCAGAAAAAAAACACAAAAACCATTGTCCAGGCAGAAATGAACAAACGGAAAGGTCTGGCAATTCTACCGAGCACGTTACTCCCCAAGCGACCTCGTCACTTTGGTTGTTGAGTTGGGGGTGCGCTTGCGGCTTACACTTCCAAAAACTGCTCCATCCTCACTCGCCAACCAGGAGTACCTAGGAGACCTTAGCGGGGCGCAGTTCTGTTCTGCCCTCCTTTAAAGGTCTGCCGTAGTCCTCATTTTCTTAATCGGCGGAACTCCGCCTGTGATCTGGCCCATTGAAGTTACCCATAGAGATGACCATTCGAGCGTGGACCTTATCGTGAAGCGCTTGACGAGACGCTGAGATGTCAGCGATTACTAGACGCTGGACTCTAGGCTGGACTTCAAGAAGCTGAAGGAATTGTGGACACGCAGTTACGGATTGGGGTCGTTAACATATCGCGCGGCGGTAATCCGCTAGAGCGTTACGGGTTGACACTTAGTTTGGCGAAGCCTCTTCGGATTACGTCAAGCGTATCCTCTACCAGGTTCAGCCCCGGCAGCTCTTCCCGCGTGAACCACCGCACTTCCGCGGCGTCGCTCGCGGCAGCGAGATCTCCCGCAACCCGGCGGCATAGAAAATCAATCAAAACGTAGTGATACTGCACGCGCTGTTCGGGATTCCGCAGAACCCGGTCGTAGACGCCGAGCAGTTCGCCAGGTTCAACGGTGAGTCCCGTCTCCTCGCGAGCCTCGCGCACCGCGGCTTCCCGCACCAGTTCGCCCACTTCGAGCACGCCTCCGGGGATCGACCACTCGGCCTGCAGCGGCGGATGCAACCGCTTCACCAGCACCACGCGAGCGTCTTCAATGATGATCGCGCCCACGCCGACCAGCGGAACCTCGGGAAATTCGCGTTGCATCGTGGAAGGATTCTACAGGGATTTGTGCGGCAATCTCACGCCAACCCGCGAACCTCCATGTTACCCGACACTTGTCATCCCGACCGGAGCGGAGGGACCTGCTGTTCTGCCGTGACTCTTGTGGTTAAATAATGTTCTCGATGCCACTGGAAGAATACAAACGAAAACGCAAGTTCGAACAGACGCCGGAGCCGCCGCCGAAAGTTGAAACTAAAGTGGGACACCGCTTCGTAGTGCAGAAGCACGACGCTACGCGCCTGCACTACGATTTTCGCTTAGAGATGGACGGTGTTCTGAAATCCTGGGCCGTGCCCAAAGGTCCGTCGCTCGATCCCGCGGACAAGCGCCTCGCCATGCAGGTCGAGGATCATCCGGTTTCGTATTTCGATTTTGAGGGCATCATCCCGGAAAACAACTACGGCGCGGGCACCGTGATGGTTTGGGACGTGGGCACATGGCAACCGCTTTCCCCGGCTCCGGTGGAGGGAAAATATATTCCCGGCACCGAAGCTGAAGCTATCGACATGCTGGCCAAAGGCGATTTGAAGTTCCGGCTCGACGGCAAAAAGTTGAAGGGCGACTTCGCGTTAGTGAAGATGAAAGGCCGCCGACCCGGGAGCAAAGGCAACGAATGGCTGCTGATCAAAAAACATGACGATTACGAAGTCGAAGGCTACGACATCGATCAGTATGACGAATCGGTTCTGAGCAAGCGCAGCCTGGCCGAGATCGCCGGAGATGCCGGATCGGCGGAGTGGAAAAGCCGACCCTCTTCTGGTCGAGGAAAGTTGAAGGCAGCGTGGCTGGCCGACGCCGTCGCAAAACTGGATAAAAAGAATTCAGCCAAGAAGGTGACGGCGCCGGCGACAGCTAAAAAAAAACTAAAGAAATAACCGGAGAGGCCGCGAAGGAACACACGGCAAACCCAAGCGAATCCAAGAACACCTCAGTGTCCTCTGCGCCACCTTTGTTAAAAGCCCTTTCTTCCCCATCCACCGCGCCGACCAAGCGCCCCATGCCCACCGAAATCTATCCCATGCTGGCCACATCCATCGACGAACCATTCGACGGACCGGAATGGTTGTTCGAAATCAAATGGGACGGCTACCGCGCCGTCGCTTTCATCGAAAATAACAAAGTCCGCCTCATCTCTAGAAATCAAAACGAACTTACCGCACGCTATCCCGAACTTAAAGATCTGCCAAATTTTGTCAAAGCCAAGAACGCAATCCTCGACGGCGAAGTCGTTGCGCTCGACGAGCAGGGCCGGGCATCGTTCAGCCTGATGCAACAGCGCACTGGTTTCCGCCCCGGTGGCCGCCGCACCGCCACCAACGCCGATGTCCCAGTCCTCTACTACGCTTTCGATCTGCTCTATCTCGATGGTTTCGACTGGCGCCGCGTCCCGCTCGAAATTCGTAAGAAAAAGCTAGCCTCCATCCTGGTCACCGGAGATTTTCTGCGCTACTCCGATCACTACGAGCAGCAGGGAAAAGCGCTGTTCGAGATCGCCCGCCAGAAAGGGCTGGAAGGCATCTTGGCAAAAAAGCGCGACAGCATTTATCAGGAACGCCGCAGCAGCGAATGGCTGAAGATCAAAATCCGCCACCGGCTGGAAGCCGTGATCGGCGGCTACACCGAGCCGGAAGGCAGCCGCGCCCATTTTGGCTCGATCGTACTTGGACTCTATGACAAGCAAGGCCGGCTGATTCATGTAGGGCAAGCGGGCAGCGGATTCAATCAGGAATCGTTAGCCGAAATTTTCCAGCTGCTGAAGAAACGCGAGACCAAGCAGAAGCAGTTCTACGGAGAGGTTGAAGCGTTGCGCACAGTGACCTGGGTAAAGCCCGAACTTGTGGCCGAAATCGAGTACGCAGAATGGACCGATGGCAGCAGCAGCGGCACCGGTCCCAAGCTGCGCGCTCCCGTATTCCTAGGCCTGCGCGACGACAAAGATCCAAAAGAATGCCTGCTGGAAGAAGAACGAATTACTAACCGCTAACTGCTAACTGCTAACTGCCTATTTAATATCCTTCATCGCCAGCATCGTCCCGTAATCCCGCCCGCTCGCATCCACCGCCCGAGCGACGATTGCCGCAAACGCATCTCGCAGTTCCGGATACTTCGCCAGCAGCGCCTTCATCACCGCTACGTTGCTTGTATAAGCCGCATTCGTATTGGAAGCGTCTGCTGCCTGATATTTGACGATCAAATCCAGATCGCTGCCCACCAACTCAGGAAAAAGCTCCGTCAGTTTGTAGGTCGCCGCTCCCGCCGCAAGGTCTACGGTTTTCCCGTCGGCGGGCAGATCGGCCGGTTGCGCTTTTTGCGATTCGTCGTAAAGCTTGTCCGTGATCGCCGTACTCATAAATGGCAGCGGCGAAATCAGCGAACGGGCTTCCAGATAGTAGAACCACGCGTTATGCGCCTGTCCCTTCGTATGGAATTCACGTGCCCGGTTGAGGAACCAGTCGCCATCGTGCCCCGCTATCTGTGACGCCTTTACGTACAGCCCGCCCACCTTCCATTCCCCACCTACTTGCTGCAGGATCCACGAAACTGTGTGTGGACCCTTCGCGGAAGACACGTCCAGAATGACCACCCCATACTTTCCCGGAGGCAGATTGTTGAGGTAGAAAGCCGCGCTGTCCGCCGTCTGGCCATTCCTGCCAAAAACACCGCAGTAAAATTCCGCGCGCGCAATCGGAGCCGTTCCGTCGGCTTCCAGCAAAAACGGTGGACGTGCCGTCGCCTTCGAACCCGCCAACGCGCTCTGGTTGTCCTTCACTGTAGTCTCAATCCCGGAAAAATCCGCAGCCAGGCTCGGAATCGCTGCCTGGCGAAGCGAGTTCGAATCGCCTTTCGCCAGCAGGTCGAAATACCGCTGCCCCGCGGTCGTGAGCGCGGTTCGCGTGGCCGCGTCCATATCATTGGCAATCGTGCAATTCTCGGCTATCGCAGTGGTCCCGCAACTCAGCATCGCCGTCAGGGTCGCAAAACCAAGGGCCAAGTTCCTCACGTGCGCTTTACAAAACCATCCTGCGTTCAGCACTTTTCTTCTCCGTCGAAGAAATTGTACGCTCTGGGAATCATAGCAAGCGCAAGAAGTTGCACACCCTGCGCGGCGCCACAGAATTAAGGTCGGTCCGCAAGGGCCTAAAGTCAATACGTTCTATAAAGTACAGGTTTGCTGGCATTGGCGCACACGCAAGCTCGGTCCCAAAAGCGGTGCTAGAATTGCTGTTAGAACCTTACCGTCTCCCCGGACAGAAGCCTTTAAGTCAGGATATGCAGTCAGGACATGCAATCAGGAGTTGTTATGAGCTTTAACCTAAAGGTCACTGGATTACTGCTGCTGGCCGTGGTATCTCTGCCGATCGCAGTACGCGCGGACACTCCACCCGTGCACCACAACAAGAAAAAGCCTTTGCCCCCTCCACTGCCCTCGGGAACGCAAGGTCCGGTGCCGCAGGTTCCGCTCGATGCCATCCCGGCGGTTGCTCCGCAGGTGACTTATGAGGATGGTCTACTCACGATTGTCGCGCCCAACTCGACCCTTGGCGATATTCTGCGCAGCGTCCGCAAGCATACCTCGGCCGACATCGAAATCCCCGCCACCGCCAGCGAACGCGTAGTCACGCGCCTGGGGCCGGCGCCCGCCCGGGAAGTGATGGCCGAACTCCTTAACGGATCGCGTTTCAACTACATTTTGCTGGGATCGCCCTCCGACGCGAATGCTCTGGTGCGAGTCGTTTTGGTAGCCAAGACTCCCGACACACCGGCTGGCCAGCCCGCCTCAGCTGAAAACGGCGCCGCCCCTCCTGCAGTAGCCAAAGCTCCTGAACCAGACCCGGAAGAGCCCACCGACGATAGCGCCGATCAGAGCGCAGCCGAGGCGGAAGAACCCGCGCCTGCTCCCGACCAGCCTGGTGTGAAAACTCCACAGCAATTGCTGCAGGAGATGCAGCAGCGCCAAATGCTGATGCAGCAGCAGCAACAGTCAGGCCAGCCAGCGCCGGGCATCTACCCACCGCCTGCCGGCCTGCCGGGTCCGCAACGGCCACAGCCGCAGCAACCCCAGCAACCGCAGCAGGATCAGTAGCGAGAGGACCCGCTGTTGAGGGCCCACTGTTACTGGCTGGAATTTTTCTTGGGATGGGATCGCTTACGGTCGGTTGCCGGCGCGAATCCAGCGTAACGGCCAGCTCGCTTGTGAAGGTTTGACGGATCGCGTGCTTGCTTCCTCGTCGGAAGAAATATTCAGAGCTTTTTGCAGCAGGCTCCAGTCGTGTTCCACATCGCTCTCGGAAACCTTGGGCGGATTTCCCCGGCGCAACTCTTCCCGCAGCCTAGCCTCGAGAATCTGCAGCGCGAATCGTCCGGATGACTCCTCAGCAAAGATGTTGCCCGGCGCTACTCCAACGTTGACCGCTTCATCTCCAACGCCCATGCGCAGTATCGGACGCCCCTCGAAGTCGAGGCCTAGCGTGGCATTAGTCATTATTCGCCCCAGGCTTTTTTCCACATGAGCGGGCGCGGAAAAGTCAGCCGCCACAAGATGATTCAGTTCGATCTCGTAGGATCTTCGATCCTCCGCTCCGATCGGCGGTTCCAGGCTGCGCCCTGCGTTATAAACCAGCGCGTTCCGCGCCGGATTGAAGCGGCCCGCACCCGTGCCCACGTAGACTGCCGCCACCGACCCCGCAAAAACCGGACAGACCACCACACTGGGGACAATATACTTCTTCGATTTGAAGAACGACTCCACCACTCCGTGTACCGGTGCACTGCGAGCCTCGATCCCCGGAACCTGCGGGATCACATAACGCGAGAACTCCAGTTCGCCGTGCCGCCCGCTGAACTTCACCAGGGTCTTCGCCATCTGCTTGGGGGTCGTGATCCCCACGTCGGCAACCACACTGCGGTGCAGCGCTTTCGGATAGTAAAAGTTGATTACGTCTTTCGCGAAGTCAGCGCAGTTGCGGTAGGTGAGATGGAAGTGGGAACGGTTCGACGCCCCGTTGTACGCGCTGATAAAAGCCTCGTCCTGCTCCGCGGAGGTTTCAATCTCAAAGGCGTACGCCGCGCGATCATACGCCGACCCCACCAGTTCATACCAGTTTCCACCCGGAGTTTCCCCGTCATTCAAATCCGGCGCGACAGCTTCCAGATGCCTGCGACGATATTGATCGCGCAGAAACGTAACCATCTTCGGATTCACAAACAGGGGAATATCTTCGGTCTTCTCGACCGCATAAAGATAAGGAATCAGCGGGATCGCGACCCAGTCGTAGCCCCCCACTCCGTCATAGCGGCTGATGACCGCGCCCAGTTCCCCCGGAGCGCAGCGCCGCAACACCACCGGAGTCTCCGCGCACACTCCAGATAAATAAACCGCCGCATGTCCCGTGGCCGTAAAGAATCCCAGCTTGCCGTAAGGTTCCTCCAGCAACAGAGTGGCCGACGCATGTGCCAGGCACACCGGCAGCGCGGCCATCAGCAGTGACAGTCCCAGCGAGCGCCGCAATTTCCCCAGACCACGCATGGCTTTCCCTACGGCAGATCCCTCAGCTATTAAGAACCCTTTTGCAATAGATTAGTTGCAGGTAATCGGCAGCACCAGTTACGGAAGTCAGACTATCAACAGGGACTTGTCGACTCGTT